>NZ_JASCXL010000144.1:0-22906 GCF_030010595.1 Streptomyces sp. CC224B
TCGCCACCGGCCGCCCCGGACGCGGCGGGCCCGCGCAGCCCGGCGCCGAGGACGCCGCCCCGGCCGGAGCCACCGGCGCCCTGTCCGACGCCGCCGCCGAACAGGCCGCGGCCGCCCTGGGCGTGACGGTCCACCAGCTCCGCACCGACTGGGACACCGCCCGCCTGGCCGGGCTCGTCGAGGTGCACGGCGGCGTCGCCCGCCCGGGCTGGCGGCTGCGCGCCTGGGACCGCGACGACGCGGCCGTGCTGCGCGGCTGGGTCGCCCTCTTCGACGCCTGGTCCCTCGCCCACCCGGCGCCCGCCGCGCTGCCGCCCGCCACCGTCGCGGAGACCGTCGAGGCCGTCCCCCAGCTCCTGTCCTTCCTCCAGCTCTCGGCGGGCCCCGTGCCCGTGCCGCAGCTCCTCGACCTCTTCGAGCAGCGCGTCCGCGAACTGCGCACGGAGCGCTGCGAGATCCCGTACGACCCTCAGGAGGAGGCCCGGCGGACCGGCGCGCGCCCCGACGGCGGACCCGGCAACGGCCCGGACGGCGGGCCCGCCAACGCCCCGGACGGTGGGCGCGGCGACGGACCTGACGACGGACCTGGTGACGGCCCTGACGGTGGGCCCGGCGGCGGCCCCGAGGAGTGCGCCGCCGCCCCGCCGGCCGACCTGCTCGCCTGGGCCCTGCGCGCCCTCGCCGCCGTCGGCGCGCTCACCTGCGCGGACGGCCAGGCCACGCTCACCCCGCTGGGCAGCTGGGCGGTCTGGGTCAAGCTGGAGCAGATCTGCGTCGCCGCGCAGAGCCCGGCCGGGAACATCGAGCAGTCCGCCGAGGACATGCTCCGCGGCTGCGCCCGCCTGCGGCCGAACGCGGCCCGCGCCGAGTACCGCGCCTGGCTCGCCGCCCGCGACACGGGCACCGCCGTCGCCGAACTCCTCGACGCCGCCCGGGGTGAGGACGCCCTTCTGCGAGGCCTCGCCTTCGAGGCGCTGCGCGTGGTCGGCGCGCCGGCCGAGCCCGAGGTGCGCGCCGTCGTCGACGAGACCTCGCTGCGGCCCTACGCCCTGCTGTGGCTCGCCGAGTACGAGGGCACCGACCCCGAGGACGTCCACCTCGTGCTCACCCGCGAGGAGTCCACCTGGCTGTGGGTCGACACCGCGGCCGCCGTCGCCGACCACGGCGAGGCCGAACTCCTCGTGCGCCACCTGGACTCGGCGCCGCAGCCCACGGTGCCCGCGCTGCTCGACGAGGTGCGCGCCGTCGGCCACCCGCGCACCGTGCAGGTCCTCGTGGCGCTCGCCGCGGCCCACCCGGACCCGGCTCTGGCGAAGGCCGTGCGCCGCGCCGCGTTCCAGGTGCACACCGGCGGCGTCTGACCCCGCCCACCGGTCCCGCGGGGGCCGGTGCGGGAGGCGTCAGGCGCCCGGCTCGGGGGCGTACGTACCGAAGCTCCAGACGTTGCCCTCGACGTCCTGCGCCAGGTAGTCCCGCGCGCCGTAGTCCTGGTCCGTCGGCGGCATCAGGATGTGCGCCCCGTGCTCCACCGCGCGCTGGTGGTGGGCGTCGACGTCGTCCACCACCACGTGGATCCCGGCCGGGCCCGCGTCCCGCATCGCCTCGGCGAAGACACCGCCGGTCCCCTGCGAACCGAGCATCACCGTGCCGTTGCCGTACGACAGCTCGGCGTGCAGGACGGCCCCGTCCTCCCGCTCGTACACACTCGTCTCCGTGAAGCCGAAGGCCTCCGTGAGCTGCGTGATCGCGGCCTTCGCGTCCGCGTACACCAGCGTCGGGAAGATGCTCGGCCGCCCCCGCGCGGCATCCGTCATAGGGCTCACCTCTCACGCTCCTCACGCTCCGCGCGCCGGGACCGCCCGCGGACCCCCGTGCGACCGGGTCCTCGGCCGGGGCGCGTCCGTTCCCCCCGCCCCTGATGCTTTCCCCGCCTTTCGCCCTTTTGCCCTCGTTTCCTCCTGTTTCGGCTTCCGGTTCAGCGGAAGGTGTCGCACCGCGCCATGTCGCCCGTACGGAAGCCCTGCCGGAACCACTCCTGCCGCTGGCGGGCCGAGCCGTGCGTCCACGACTCGGGCGTGACCCGGCCCTGGTAGCGCTCCTGGATGCGGTCGTCGCCGACCGCGGCCGCCGCGTCCAGGCCGTCGCGGACGTCGTCGTCCGTGAGCCGGGAGATCAGCGGCCGGCCGGACCCGGCGGGCGTCCGCGTGGCGTGGTGCGCCCACACCCCCGCGTAGCAGTCGGCCTGGAGCTCGACGCGCACGGCGTTGCTGTTCTCGCCGGTCCGCCCGTCCTGCGCGCGCCGCAGGGTGCCCATCAGGTTCTGCACGTGGTGCCCGTACTCGTGCGCCACGACGTACGCCTGCGCGAACGGCCCGCCGCGGGCGCCGAAGTTCGTCCGCAGCTCGTCGAAGAATCCCAGGTCCAGATAGACCTGCCGGTCCCCGGGGCAGTAGAACGGGCCGACCGCCGAGGAGGCCGTGCCGCACGCGGTGCCCACGCGGCCGGTGAAGAACACCGTCCGCGCGGGCGCGTACCGCCCCTGGCGGCGCGGGAACTCCTGGCTCCAGTAGTCCTGGACGCTGTTGACCACCGCCACCGTCCGGCAGTCCTCCCGGGCGTTGGCGTCCTTGCCGGTACGGCAGCTCTCCCGGACCTGCGCGAGCGACGACGACGAGGCGGAGGGCTCGTCGCCCGAGTCGGTCAGGCCGAGCTGGTCCGGGCCGACGCCGAAGAACAGGCCGAGGAGGAGCGCGATCAGCCCCGCGATGCCCCCGCCGACGGTGGCACGGCCGCCCGGGACGCGGCTGCCGCGCACGTCCCGCACCTCGGAGGTGTCCAGCTCCGCGTCGTCGTCGAACTGCATGGGCGCACCACCTCGCATCGCGTACGGGACGCCTCATGGCGTGTACGGGACGACGGCGCCGCCACGTCGCGTACGGGGGACCCGCCTCGCGCAAGGGGTGACGTCCCGCGGCCCCGCGCCGGGTCCCGGCCCTCCCCATCCTGGTACGGCACCCGCCCTCCGGCGCCGGACGAAGAGCCGAACGGGCGACGCGCCCCGCCCCGCCCGCCGTGTCGCCCCGCGGCCACCGCCCGGCCCGCGCACACCACCGCTACTGTCTGCGCCTGACCCGCGGCCGTGGCCGCGCCCGGGGGAGTGGAGGGGGCACGATGTCCACCGTGCCGACAGCACCGGAAGCGACCGACGCACCGACGCCGACCGCCGCAACACCACCGACCTGCGCACCACCACCGACCGCCGCCCCGACACCGACCTCCGCCCCGACACCGACCGCCGCCCCGACACCGACCGCCGCCCCGACACCGGCCTGCACACCGACTCCGGCCGCCGCCCTGACACCGGCCTGCGCACCGACTCCGGCCTGCGCACCGACTCCGGCCGACGCCCCGGCACCGGCCTGCGCGCATGCACCGGCCGACGAGCCTGCACCGGCTGACGCGCGCATGCCGACCGACGCACCGCCAGTGGCTGCCACGCCGACACCGGCCGACGAGCTGACTCCCGGGGACGCCCCGAGGCCGGCACCGGACACGGCAGCCGCGCGGACAGGGAGCCCG
Organism: Streptomyces sp. CC224B; assembly: GCF_030010595.1. Lineage (NCBI taxonomy): Bacteria > Bacillati > Actinomycetota > Actinomycetes > Kitasatosporales > Streptomycetaceae > Streptomyces > Streptomyces sp. CC224B. Next base: position 3,580 of record NZ_JASCXL010000144.1, read on the forward strand.
GGCCCGGGCCCGGACCCGGCCCCCGGGTTCCGGCGTGGCCCCTCCGAGTGGCGCGCCCGTCTCCGGTGGCCCGGGCTGCGCAACGGCCCGTCCGGGCGTCGACCGCGCCTGCGGCGTCTGGCGCGCCTCGCCGCGCCGCTGCTCCTCGCGCTCCTCACCGTGCCGCTCGCCACCGCCGCTCACCACGTGCGACCGGCCCCCTACGGGGACCGCTTCACGCTCCACGCGCGCGTGGAGGGGGACAGCGTGCCGTACGTGACCGGGCGGGCCGTGCGCGCCCGCGACGCGGACAACGGCCGCGCCCACTGGACGTACACGCGCCCGGGCCGCCGCCCGCTGGCCCTGCTGCCCGCGCGCGGGCACGCCCTCGTGCTCTGGGACGACGGCCTGGTCACCGACACCGCGCGCGGTGCGGTCCGCTGGCACCGGGCGATCCCGGCGAGCGCCCCCTGGCTGGCCTCCCCGGCGGCGCGCGGCGGCACCGGGGTCCTGCGGCTCCTGGACCCGGCGGCCCGGATGCTCGCCGTGGTCACCCCGCAGCGCGTCGCCGCCTACCGGGTCGCCGACGGCGACCTGCGCTGGACGCTGCCCGCCCGCGAGGGCTGCGCCTTCGACCCCGCCCGCTCCGTACGGCGCCACGGCGTGCTGCTGATCGCCCAGCCCTGCCGGGCCGGGGCCACGCCCTGGACCGCGCAGCTCGTCGCCGTGGACGGCCTCGGCCGCGTCACGCCCCGCCGGACCCCGCTGGGCAACGAGCTGCCCGGGAGCGCCGGAAAACCGGTTGCACGCCCCCGGTAGAATTGCCGTATGGCCCTTCTCCTGCTGCATTAGACGGCTGCGTGGCGCGCCCCGCGCGCATGACGCCCTGCCTTTCGCCCGCTTCCGCCGTCCTTCCCTGTCCAGGAGTCCGACCGTGATCACCGCCTCCGGTATCGAGCTGCGTGCCGGCGCCCGCATCCTCATCGAGAACGCCTCGTTCCGTATCGCCAAGGGCGACCGCGTCGGGCTCGTCGGCCGCAACGGCGCGGGCAAGACCACGCTCACCAAGTGCCTCGCCGGCGAGGGCGTCCCGGCCGCGGGCACCATCACCCGCTCCGGAGAGGTCGGCTACCTCCCGCAGGACCCCCGCACCGGCGACCTCGACGTGCTCGCCCGCGACCGCATCCTCTCCGCCCGCGGCCTGGACGTCCTGATCCGCAAGATGCGGGAGAACGAGGAGCGCATCGCCAGCGGCAAGGGCTCCACGCGCGAGAAGGCCCTGAAGCAGTACGAGCGCCAGGAGACGGAGTTCCTCACCAAGGGCGGGTACTCCGCCGAGGCCGAGGCCGCCACCATCGCCGCCGCGCTGAACCTCCCCGACCGCGTGCTCGGCCAGCCCCTGCACACGCTCTCCGGCGGTCAGCGCCGCCGCATCGAGCTGGCCCGCATCCTGTTCTCGGACGCGGACACGCTGCTCCTCGACGAGCCGACGAACCACCTGGACGCCGACTCGATCATCTGGCTGCGCGACTATTTGAAGACGTACCGGGGCGGCTTCATCGTCATCTCCCACGACGTCGACCTCGTCGAGACGGTCGTCAACAAGGTCTTCTACCTGGACGCCAACCGCTCCGCGATCGACGTCTACAACATGGGCTGGAAGCTCTACCAGCAGCAGCGCGAGTCCGACGAGAAGCGCCGCAAGCGCGAGCGGCAGAACGCCGAGAAGAAGGCCGCCGCGCTGAACGCCCAGGCCGACAAGATGCGGGCCAAGGCCACCAAGACCGTCGCCGCGCAGAACATGGCCCGCCGCGCGGAGAAGCTCCTCTCCGGCCTCGAGGACGTGCGCCAGGCCGACAAGGTCGCCAAGCTCCGCTTCCCCGAGCCCGCGCCCTGCGGCAAGACCCCGCTCACCGCCGAGGGCCTGTCGAAGTCGTACGGCTCGCTGGAGATCTTCACGGACGTGGACCTCGCCATCGACAAGGGCTCCCGGGTCGTCATCCTCGGGCTCAACGGCGCGGGCAAGACCACCCTGCTGCGCCTCCTCGGCGGTGTCGAGCAGCCCGACACCGGCGAGGTCGTCCAGGGCCACGGCCTCAAGCTCGGGTACTACGCGCAGGAGCACGAGACCCTCGACCCGGACCGCACGGTCCTGGAGAACATGCGCTCGGCCGCCCCCGACCTGGACCTGGTCGAGGTGCGCAAGGTGCTCGGCTCGTTCCTCTTCTCCGGCGACGACGTCGACAAGCCGGCGGGCGTGCTCTCCGGCGGCGAGAAGACCCGGCTCGCCCTCGCCACCCTCGTCGTGTCCTCGGCGAACGTCCTGCTCCTGGACGAGCCCACCAACAACCTCGACCCGGCCAGCCGCGAGGAGATCCTCGGCGCGCTGCGCACCTACAAGGGCGCGGTCGTCCTCGTCACCCACGACGAGGGCGCCGTCGAGGCGCTCCAGCCGGAGCGGATCATCCTGCTGCCGGACGGCGTCGAGGACCTGTGGGGCGCGGACTACGCCGACCTGGTCGCGCTGGCCTGACCCCCGGCCCCCGCTCCCGCCGGGCCGGACCGCCGGTCCGGCGGCTTGATCGAATCACTGATCCACTCCGTATGGATCATTCGGCCGATCCGTGATCCATCATCTGCGTGAGACGTCCTCGTACCGAGATGCGGGATACACGCATCTCGGCCGCCTCCGCCGCCGTTGTCCCCGCACGTCCCTGACCTGCCGATTCCCCGCCGAATCCGTTCGGTGACGGAGAGGCACACGTGCGGAATCGTTCACTCCGCTCGTGGTGTCCCGTTCCCACGCTGCGAATCAAGTCACACCGACCTTGCCGAATGGGTGGCCAGGAGGCCCGGTAGGGGTGATCATGAGAAGTCCAGAGCGCACTTCCCATGAGGAGGCACGGGTGGCCGAGACTCTGAAGAAGGGCAGCCGGGTGACCGGCGCCGCGCGCGACAAGCTCGCGGCAGACCTGAAGAAAAAGTACGACGCCGGTGCGAGTATCCGGGCGTTGGCCGAGGAGACCGGCCGCTCGTACGGATTCGTGCACCGGATGCTCACCGAGTCGGGCGTGGTGTTGCGCGGACGTGGCGGTGCGACGCGAGGCAAGAAGGCCGCCTCCGTCTGACACCCGTCGCGGTCCGCGGCTCGTGTGACCCGAAGGGTGACCACCCGGTCGGCCGTCTCCGCGGCCGGGTGGTTACTGTGCAGTCACTTAGGGGCGCCCCCAGGCGTCCCGACCGACGACTGCACCCCTCGGAGGCACTGATGGCTTCGCCCGACAGCCCGCAGAGCGCGGCTCCACCGGTTCTCGACAAGGACGGCGTACGCCTCACGGTCGAGGACGCCGTGGCCACCGTGACCCTGACCAACCCGGCCAAGCGCAACGCCCAGTCGCCCGCGCTGTGGCGGGCGTTGACCGAGGCCGGCCGGGCGCTGCCCGGCAGCGTCCGCGTGGTGGTGCTGCGCGGCGAGGGCAAGTCCTTCTCCGCGGGCCTCGACCGGCAGGCGTTCACGCCCGAGGGCTTCGACGGCGAGCCGTCCTTCCTCGACCTGGCGCGCGGCGCGGACGACGTCCTGGACGCGACCATCGCCGAGTACCAGGAGGCGTTCACCTGGTGGCGGCGCAGCGACCTCGTGTCCGTCGCCGCCGTCCAGGGGCACGCGATCGGCGCGGGCTTCCAGCTCGCGCTCGCCTGCGACCTGCGCATCGTCGCCGACGACGTGCAGTTCGCGATGCGCGAGACCAGCCTCGGCCTCGTGCCCGACCTCACCGGCACGCACCCGCTCGTCTCCCTCGTGGGCTACGCGCGCGCTCTGGAGATCTGCGCCACGGGCCGCTTCGTGGGTGCCGCCGAGGCCGAGCGCACCGGCCTCGCCAACCTCGTGGTGCCCGGCGACCAGCTCGACGCCGCCACCCAGGACCTGGCCGCCGCGCTGCTCGCCGCGCCCCGCGACGCCGTCATCGAGACGAAGGCCCTGCTCCAGGGCGCCGTCGGCCGCTCCTACGAGGAGCAGCGCACCGCCGAACGCGCCGCGCAGGCCCGCCGCCTGCGGGACCTCGCCGGGCTCGGCGACTGACACACGACGGCGGACGGCGCGAGGCCGGGGGCTGAGGCTCACAAGGGCCCGACCGGGCGCGGCCCCCGGCCCCGCGGGGCGTCGGCGCCGCTCCAGCCCTGGCCACCACCGCCCCTGTCCGTCACCGCCCCTGCCCGTCGCCAACGCTGTCCGTCTCTAGCTCTGTTCGTCGACCGCCGTTACCAGGACCGCCACGGTCGGGCGGTCCGGCAGCGCGTCGCCCACCGCCGCGCGCACCGCGCGCGCCACGTCCAGGGCGCGGCGGTCCCCGGCCACGGCCAGCTCCACCCGGACGTGCCGACGCGGCAGGGAGTGCGACGGCCTGTGCTCCTGCACGTGCACCGCGCGCCCCAGGCCGCCCAGCGCCCCGGTCAGCCGGGTGACGCCGGGCACGGCGAGCGCGGCCCGGGCGAGGCGCTCCTCGGGGGAGTCCGCGTTCGCGTCCGTGTCCGTGTCCGCTGTCCAGCCCGTGCCGAGGCCTGCCTCGGCGATGTCGGCGGCCTCGGGGAACGCACCGGCCTCGAAGGCCTCCGCCATGTCAGCCGCTTCGGCGGCCTCGGCCGTCTCAATGGCCCAGTCGGCCCCGGCAACCCCACCAACCCCCGAAGTCGCCTGAGGCTCCTGCTCCTCCAGCTCCTCCTCCGCCCCGTCGAGCAGGGCCGTCACCCGCAGGTCCACCTCGCTGACCACCAGGCCCAGCCGGCCCGCCGCGGCCGTCGCCAGGGCCGTGCGCAGCAGGTCCGCCACGGCGGGCAGCGGCTCGCCCGAGGCCGCCGCCACGTCCCCGCTGATCCGCAGCGGCCCCGGCGGCAGGGCGCTCGGCGGGGCCGGGACCGCGGAGGCGTACGCGTCGGGGGAGGCGCCGGGGCCGGACGGGACGTACGCGGCGTCCGGGTCGGCCAGGTCCAGGCGCACGGCGGTCAGGCGCGCTCCCCGCACCCGCCCGCACTCCCGGCGCAGGAGCGCCGCGGCCGCCGCCTCCGTCACCCACGCGCCGTCACCCGCCCCGCCCAGGGGCAGCACCCTGCCCAGGCCGAGCTGGCGCCGTACCGCTGAGGTCCATCCATCACCCGTCATTGCTCCAGCCTGCCGCATCCCTGGCGCGCGAGCGCGCGGCCGCGCTTAGTGTGGACGAAGGAGCAGATCCCCTGTCGAAAAGGACGACGGTGATGACCGACACCGGAGAGCACAAGACGTCCAGGACGCTCGAGAAGCAGTCGCCCGAGGAGAACGCGGGCCGCGGCGGCACTTCGCGGCGCGGGGGAGGAGACCCCGGCGCGCGCGGGCGCACCACCATCGCGGACGGCGTCGTCGAGAAGATCGCCGGACTCGCCGCGCGCGACGTGGTGGGCGTCCACGCGATGGGCGGCGGCCTCGCCCGCACCTTCGGCGCCGTACGCGACCGGGTGCCGGGCAGCGGCGCGAAGTCCGTCACCCGCGGGGTCAAGGCCGAGGTCGGCGAGGTGCAGACCGCCCTCGACCTGGAGATCGTCGTCGAGTACGGCGTATCGATCTCCGATGTCGCCCGGGCCGTGCGGGAGAACGTCGTCACGGCCGTGGAGCGCATGGCCGGCCTCGAAGTGGTCGAGGTGAACATCGCGGTCAGCGACGTGAAGCTGCCCGACGACGAGGACGACGAACAGCCCCGGTTGCAGTAGCGGCCGGACGGCCCGGCGGACGAACGATCCCCGGCGCGGGCGGAGTTGCACGACTCCGGCCGCGGTTGCGGTCGGACGGGGCCGCGGTGAGCGGCCTCATCGGGGGAAGAAGGAGACCCGTGCGGTGAGCACCACCGCCCCGGCGGTCCGCGGGCCAGGTTCCCCGCGGACGGACGACCGCGGACGGCGGGCGCGGAGCCTCGTGCCCACCGCCCGCCACCGGCGGCCCCGGCCGCACCACCGGGGCGCGCAGCGGGCACCGGCAGCACACGCGCAGCAGCGAAGGAGCGCACGATGAACATGGCCGTCATCGGCATGATCGCCGGGATCGCCCTGGGCTTCGCCGGATACTTCGGCGGGTTCGGAGCCTTCCTCCTGGTGGCCGCCCTGGGCGCCATCGGATTCGTCGCCGGGCGGTTCCTGGAGGGGGACCTGGAACCCGGCGACTTCTTCCGTACCCGCGGCGACCGGCGGCGGTGACCGGTGGCGGCGGAGGTCGTGGGGCAGGTCGCGCCCGCCGAGCGCGGCGCGACCCGGATCGCCGACCGCGTCATCGCGAAGATCGCCGCGCGCGCGGCGCGGGAGGCGCTGTGGTCGCTGCCCGAGGAGGCCGCGCCGCCGCACGCGACGGTCAGCGTGCACCGGGACGCCGCCCGCGTCCGGGTCAGCCTGGAACTGGACTACCCCAGCGACATCGGGGGCCAGTGCGGGGCCGTGCGTCGCCATGTCGCGGAGCGGGTACAGGCGTTGGCGGGCATGGACGTGCCCGAGGTGGCGGTCCAGGTCGAGCGGCTGCACTCGGCGCAGACCCGGGCCGCGGCACAGGGGAGGACCCGATGAGCGAGCCCCACGAGCCCCACGAGCCCGACACGTCCCGCGGGACACCCGGGCCGGACCCGGCGACGGGCGGCACCCGGCCCCTGCCCGTCGTCGAGCAGGACCCGGACGCCCTCGACCCGGCGGCGCAGTCGTCGTCCGCCGCGGCCTACGAGGCGCACCCCGTCCTCGCCCCCGAGGAGGGCCGGGCCCGCCGCTTCTGGTCGGCGCGGCGGGTGCCCGCCGCGCTGGTCGCGCTGGTGCTCCTCGGCGGCTGCGGGCTCCTCCTCTACGACGTCGTGGCCGTACGGGCCGACCGCCCGGCGATGCGCTGGCGGCGCCGCCTGGCCCGCGAGCTCGCCGAGCGCCCGCTGGACGACACGGCGGTGCTGGCCGGGGCCGCGGCCGCGGTGGCCGTCGGCCTGTGGCTGCTGCTGCTCGCGCTGACGCCCGGGCTGCGGTCCGTGCTGCCGATGCGGCGCGACCACGCCGACGTGCGGGCCGGGCTCGACCGGGCCGCCGCCGCGGCGGTGCTGCGCGACCGGGCCATGGACGTGGCGGGCGTGCGGTCGGTACGGGTCCGCGTGACGCGGTCCAGGGCCGACGTGCGGGCCGAGTCCCACTTCCGCGAACTCGACGACGTACGAGGCGACTTGGACCGAACTCTGGCCGACGGCATCCGCGGCCTGGGCCTGGGCTCCCCGCCCGCGCTGACGGTGCGCGTGGCCCGGCCGGGGAAGAAGGGGTGAGCGGAGCCATGGTGCGCCCACTGAACCGCGTACTGCTCGGCCTGACCGGCCTCGTCCTCGTCGCGCTCGGCGGCGCCGTGCTCGCGGTCGGGCTCGGGGTGCGGCCGCCGTCCTGGTGGGTGCACGACGGGCGCCACGACGTCCTGCTCGGCGCCGCCGAGCGGACGCGGTGGCGGGACGAGGGCTGGTGGTGGCCCGCGGTCATCGGTGCTCTCGCGCTGCTGGTCCTGCTTGCGCTGTGGTGGTTCGCGGCGCAGCTCCGGCGGCGGCGCCCCGCGGAGGTGCTGGTGGAGACCGGGGACGGGGAGGGGGCGCTGCTGCGCGGGCGGGCGATGGAGAGCGCCCTGGAGAGCGAGGCCGCGGCGCTCGGCGGGGTGCGGCGGGCGCGGGTGCGGCTGGCCGGGCGGCGCGCCGCGCCCGAGGCGCGGGTCCGGCTCGCCCTCGCGGGCGACGCCGTGCCCGAGGACGTGCTGCGCCGCCTCAGCACCGAGGCCCTGGCCCACGCCCGCGACTCCGCGGGCCTCACCCGCCTCCCGGCCGAGGTCCGCCTCCGCGCCACCAAACACCACCCGGAACGCGTCAGCTAGCCCCGCGCGTGGCGCCCCAGCCCCAGTCGGCCTCCGGCCTCGTCCTCAAACGCCGGACGGGCTGAAATACCCCGGCCACGGTCAGCCGCCAACGGCGGTGCGAGCCGCCAGGCCGGGGCCGGGCGGGGCACCGGGGCAGCACGGGTGGGCGGGTGGGAAAGAAGGGCCACCCGCCCGAAGCCCAGGGGCTAGAACCCGTGACGGAACCCTCCGTCCACCGCCACCATCTGCCCCGTCACATACGACGCCGCGGGCGACAGCAGGAACGCCGCCACCCGCCCGAACTCCTCCGGCGAGCCGTAGCGCCGCAGCGGGATGCCCGACTCCGAGGCCTGGCGGGTCGCCTCGGGGTCGGCGGACAGCGCGTCCAGCTCGCGTACGCGCTCGGTGTCGATGCGGCCGGGCAGCACCCCGACGACGCGGACGCCCCGCGGGCCCAGCTCGTTCGCCAGGGACTTGGCGAAGCCGGCGAGGCCCGGGCGCAGGCCGTTGGAGATGGTCAGGCCGGAGATCGGCTCGTACACGGAGGCGGAGAGGACGAAGCCGATGACGCCGCCCTCGTCGAGTTCCTCCGCCGCGGCCCGCGCGAGCCGTACCGCACCGAGGAACACCGACTCGAACGACGCCCGCCACAGTTCGTCGGTGGTGTCGGCGGCGTGGGCGAACGGCGGGCCGCCGACGCTGACGAGGATGCCGTCGAAGCGGCCGAAGCGCTCGCGGGCGGTGGCGATCAGCCGGGCGGGGGTCTCGGGGTCGGCGTTGTCCGCGCCGACGCCGACCGCGAGCGGGCCGAGTTCCGCGGCCGCGGCGGCGGCCGACTTCTCCTCACGGCCGGTGATGACGACGCGGGCGCCGTCCTCGACGAGGGCGCGGGCGGTGGCGTTGCCGAGTCCGCGGGTGGCGCCGGTGACGACGTAGACACGGTTGTTGAGGCCAAGATCCATGCGCCTATCCTGCCGTGCCGAGGTCGTCGCCGAACAGGGAGAAGGCGGTCGTGACGAGCCCCACGTGGCTGAACGCCTGCGGGAAGTTGCCCAACTGGCGGTCGCCCGCCGCGTCGTACTCCTCGGCGAGGAGCCCCACGTCGTTGCAGAGCGCGACGAGCCGTTCGAAGAGCGTCCGGGCCTCCGCGGTGCGGCCGGCCAGGTGCAGCGCGTCCGCGAGCCAGAACGAGCAGGCGAGGAAGACGCCCTCGTGGCCGGGCAGACCGTCCACGGTGGCGTCGTCGGTGCTGTAGCGGCGGACGAACCCGGCGGGGGTGCCGAGGTCCTTGCGGACGGCGTCGATCGTGCCGAGGACGCGCGGGTCGTCGGCCGGCAGGAAGCCCGTGCGCGGTATCAGCAGCAGCGCGGCGTCGAGCTCGTCGGAGCCGTAGGACTGGGTGAACGTGTTCCGCCGCTCGTCGTAGCCGCGGGCGCAGACCTCGGCGTGGATGTCGTCGCGCAGTCGGCGCCAGCGGTCCACGTCACCGCCCAGCTCCGGCTGCTCCTCCAGGGCGCGTACCGTACGGTCGGCCGCGACCCAGGCCAGCACCTTGGAGTGCACGAAGTGGCGGCGCGGGCCGCGCACCTCCCACAGCCCCTCGTCCGGCTCGCGCCACACCTTCCGCAGGAACTCCATGAGCCCGAGCTGCATCCGCCAGCCCTGCGGGCGCGTCGGCATCCCCGAGCGCCGCGCGAGCGCGAGCGAGTCGACGACCTCGCCGTACACGTCGAGCTGGTGCTGGTGGGCGGCCGCGTTGCCGATGCGCACCGGCCGGGAGTCCGCGTACCCCGGCAGCCAGTCGATCTCCAGCTCGGGCAGCCGCCGCTCGCCCGCGAGGCCGTACATGATCCGCAGGTCGGCCGGGTCGCCCGCGACCGCGCGCAGCAGCCAGTCGCGCCACGCCTCCGCCTCCTCCTGGTACCCGGCGGCGAGCAGCGCGCCGAGGGTGAGCGTGGAGTCGCGCAGCCAGCAGTAGCGGTAGTCCCAGTTGCGTACGCCGCCGATCTCCTCGGGCAGGGAGGTGGTGGGGGCGGCGACGATGCCGCCGGTGGGCTCGTACGTGAGGGCCTTGAGGGTGATCAGGGAGCGCACGACGGCGTCGCGGTGCGGCCCCCGGTAGCGGCACCGGGCCGCCCACGCCTGCCAGTCCTCGACGCTCTCGCGCAGCGCCCGCTCGGTGTCCAGGAGCGGCGGGCGCGCCTCGTGCGAGGGGTGCCAGGTGAGCACGAACGTGACCCGCTCGCCCGGGCGGACGGTGAACTCCGCGTGCGTGGCGCGCCCGTGGCCCCAGGACCGCACCTCCGGCTCGGTCCGCAGCCAGGCCGCGTCGGGGCCCGCGACCGCCACCCGGTGTCCGTCGACGCGGCGCATCCACGGCACCACCGAGCCGTAGTCGAAGCGCAGCCGCAGCGTGCTGCGCACGGTCACCTCGCCGGTGACGCCCTCCACGACGCGCACCAGGTCCGGGGCGCGGTCGCGCTGCGGCATGAAGTCGGTGACGCGGACCGTGCCGTCCGGGGTGTCCCACTCGGTGTCCAGGACGAGCGTGTCGGGCCGGTAGGCACGGCGGGAGCACAGGTCGGCGCCGCGTGGCGCGATCCGCCAGTGGCCGTGCTCCTCGTCCCCGAGCAGCGCGGCGAAGCAGGCCGCGGAGTCGAAGCGGGGCAGACACAGCCAGTCGACGGAGCCGGTCCGCGCCACCAGGGCTGCGGTCTGGTGGTCACCGATGAGGGCGTAATCCTCGATGGGTCGCTGCACGGGGGACGGCTTCCCGGTTCGGGAACCCGCCAATCAGGTGGGTTCCGGGGCGCGGGGGTTCAACCCGGGGTGCGGAGGGGCTCAGGCGGGGGCCGGGGTCGTCTCGGGGGACGTCCGCTCGGCCGCGGCCGCCTCGCGGCGGTCGCGCACCTCCCGGCGTACCAGGACGAACCATCCCACCGGCACGCCCGCCGCGAACAGCCACCACTGGACCGCGTACGCCATGTGTGCGCCGATGCTGCTGTGGTCGGGCTCGGAGATCAGCTGGGGGGAGCCGTCGCGGGGCTCGGGCGCGGTCTGCTCGACGTAGCCGCCGAGGACCGGCTTGCCCAGGGCGTGGGCCTGCTGGCCGCTGCTGATCAGCATGATCTGCCGGTCGGGCAGGCCGCGGACGTCCTTGATGCCGCTGGCCGCCGACGTCTCGTCGGCCATCAGGCGGCCGGTGACGGTGACCTCGCCCGACGGCGGGGCGGGGATCTTCGGGAAGGCGGTCTGCGGGCCCTTCGCCGGGACCCAGCCGCGGTTGACCAGGAGCACCTTGCCGTCGGTGAGGACGAACGGGGTCAGGACGTGGTAGCCGACCTCGTCGTCGGAGTTGGTGCGGCGGCGGACGACGACCTCGTGCCGCGTGTCGTACGTCCCCTCGGCCGTCACCCGGCGGTAGACGGCGGAGTCCGGCACCTCGCGGCCGGGGGCGGTGAGCCGCTCCACGGGCACGGGCTCCGCCTCGACGGCCCGCTCGATCTGCTCGTTGCGCTCCACGCGCGCCTGGTGCCGGTGCAGCTGCCAGAAGCCCAGCTCGATCATCACGGGGATGAGGACGAGGCCGACGAGGGTGAGGATCACCCACTGGCGGGACAAAAGGAAGCGGTACACGTCCTCGACGGTACCTCTGCGCGGCCGAGCCCCCGACGGGAGGGTCCCGTCGGGGGTTCGGCCGGCGGTCCGCCTCGTGGTCACACCTTGTCGATGATGCCCACCCGCCCCTCCGCGCGTGAGCAGTGCGCCCCGCAGTACCAGTGCCCCTCGGCCTCGACGCCCTGCCCGATGATGCGGCACCGGCAGTGCTCGCAGATCGGCGCCATGCGGTGGATGGCGCAGGCGAAGCAGTCGAAGACATGCACCGCGCCCTGCGCGTGCACTTCGAAGGACATGCCGTAGTCGTTTCCGCAGACCTCGCAACGTGCCATGCGCCACAGGGTGGGACCCGGCGGCGGCGCGGGGCGAGCGGCGGGCGGGCGAGTCGCCCGCAATCACCCGTCTGACGCCCGGGGCGCCGCGGCGCGGACGGCCCGCGAGGGGGGCGGGCGCGGGCGGTCGCCGCGGTGGTCCGCCGCGGTCGGTCCGCCGCGGTCCGCCGCGGACGGTCCGTCGCGGTCGGTCCGTCGCGCGCGGTGGCTCAGGCCGTGCCGTCCGCCGGGGCCACGTCCTGCAGGAGCTGGCCGAAGGCGGCCTCGTCGACGACCGGCGTGCCGTACGCGCGTGCCTTCGTCGTCTTCGACGTGCCCGAGTCCGGGTCGTTGGTGACGAGCAGGCTGGTGAGCCGGGACACGCTCGTCGCGATGTGCAGGCCCGCCTCGAAGGCGCGGTCCTCCAGCAGCTCGCGCTCCACGGAGGTGTCCCCCGAGAAGGCGACACGCATGCCCTGCTTGAGCGGTTTGCCCTCTTCGTACCGCCCCGGGTTCGGGTACGGGCACGCCGGGCGCTTGCGCGAGGGGCGCCAACCGGACGCCCGGTACGCCCCGTTGGGCACGGACGAGCCGGCGGCCTGGCGGCCGATGCGGGCCGCGCCGTCGGCCCACTCGGTCAGCGGGCGGCACTCCAGGAGCGGCAGGCGCACCCCGCCGCCGGCGGCCGCGCGCAGGCTCGGCCGGAACGCCTCGGCGAGCACCCGCGCGTCGTCCAGGGCGTGGTGGGCGCGGCGCTGCACGACGCCGAAGTGCGCGGCGAGGGACTCCAGCTTGTGGTTGGGCAGCGGCAGGCCGAGCTCCTTGGAGAGCGCGATGGTGCACAGCCGCTGGCGGACCGGGGCGGTGCGCTCCGCGCGCGCGTACTCCCTGGCGATCATGGACCAGTCGAAGACCGCGTTGTGCGCGACGAGGACGCGGTCGCGCAGCCGCTCCCCGAACTCCTCGGCGATGTCCGCGAACAGCGGGGCACCGGCGAGCTGGTCGCTCGTCAGACCGTGGATCCACACCGGGCCCGGGTCGCGCTGCGGGTTGACCAGCGTGTACCAGTGGTCCTCGACCTCGCCGCGGGCGTCGAGGCGGTAGACCGCGGCCGAGATGATCCGGTCGTCCCGGGACAGGCCGGTGGTCTCCACGTCGACGACCGCGTACCCCGACGGGTAGGCGGTCGGCCAGGAGTCTGCGGACGCGGCGAGCGAACGGTCTTCGAGCATGGTCCATGAGGATACGGGCCACGACTGACAGTCAGGCCCCTGGGCCGCCGCGGCAGTCCCGCACGCGCGCGTGGCGCCCGTGCCTCCTGTGCCCGGCGCCATGCGCTTACTTGTCCTACTTCGTGCGCGTGTGTCCCGCATGGCCTCCGCGCGCACAGGGTGCGCGTCGGCCTCGGTGGGCGTCACGCGCGACCAGGGTGCGGTCGCGTCCTGACGGTTCGTCAAGCAGAGCTCCTCCGTCTCGGCGGGAGCGCACCGCGGTGTCACGCGCCTTCGAAGCACCCCTCGGTCGACGCGGTGAGCCGCTGGAGCGCCCCGACCGGCGCGATGGGCCGCTGGAGCGCCCCGACCGGCGCGATGGGCCGCTGAAGCGCCCCCGGCCGACGCCGCGAGCCCCGGGTCCGCTCGCGGAGGGTCGGTACGCGCTCGGAGGGTCGGTACGCGCCCGGTGCGGCGGGCGGTGCCATGCTCACCCTGTGACGGACGCCACGCGTGACGCGTGCGGGACGGCCCAGGGCGGCGCCCTGGGCACCCGCCTCAACTGGCTGCGGGCCGCCGTGCTCGGCGCCAACGACGGCGTGGTCTCCACCGCCGGTCTCGTCGTCGGTGTCGCCGGGGCCACCGGCGACCGCGGCACCCTCCTCACGGCGGGCCTCGCCGGCCTGCTCGCCGGGTCCCTGTCCATGGCGGCGGGCGAATACGTGTCGGTGTCCACGCAGCGCGACTCCGAGAAGGCGGCCCTCGCCCAGGAGAGGCGCGCGCTGCGCGACCGCCCCGAGGCCGCGCTCGACGAGCTGACCGACCTGCTCAGCGACCGCGGGCTCAGCCGGGACGTGGCCCGCGAGGCGGCCGAACAGCTCACCGAGCGGGACGCGCTGCGAGCCCACGCCCGGGTGCAACTGGGCATCGACCCCGACGAACTCACCGACCCCTGGCACGCCGCCTGGGCGAGCTTCGTCGCCTTCACCGCGGGCGCCCTGCTCCCGCTCCTGGCGATCGTCCTGCCCTCCGCGCCCTGGCGTCTGCCCGTCACGGTCGTCTCCGTCCTCGCCGCCCTGGCCGTCACGGGTCTGTCCAGCGCCCGCCTGGGCGCGGCCGCCGCCCGGCCCGCGGTGCTGCGGAACGTGGGCGGCGGCGCCCTGGCCATGGCCGTGACGTACGGGGCCGGGGCCCTGCTCGGGGCGGCCGGGGTCTGAGGCGCAAGGGCGGAGATCACCAACAACTCCGGGCGTACCGCCGGTAATACTTGTCGGTAACAACCCCTAGCCAGGGGGCCGGAGGCGCGCCTACGGTGCCCTCATGTCCGCGCCCAACCTGCCCGATGTCGTGCTCTGGTCGATCCCGGCCTTCGTGCTGCTCACCGTCATCGAGATGATCAGCGTGCGTGTCCACCCCGACGAGGACGCCGCCGGGTACGACACCAAGGACGCCGCCACCAGCGTCACCATGGGGCTCGGCAGCCTCGTCTTCGACCTGCTGTGGAAGATCCCGATCGTCGCCGTCTACTCGGCGCTGTACTCCCTGACACCGCTGCGCGTGCCCGTGCTGTGGTGGACGGTCCCGCTGATGCTGCTCGCGCAGGACTTCTTCTACTACTGGTCGCACCGGGGCCACCACGTCATCCGCGTCCTGTGGGCCTGCCACGTGGTGCACCACTCCAGCCGCAAGTTCAACCTGACGACCGCCCTGCGCCAGCCGTGGACGTCGCTCACCGTGTGGCCGTTCTACGTGCCGATGATCCTGTGCGGCGTGCACCCGGCGGCCGTCGCGTTCTGCTCCTCGGCCAACCTGGTCTACCAGTTCTGGATCCACACCGAGCGCATCGGCAAGCTGCCGCGGCCCGTCGAGTACGTCTTCAACACGCCCTCGCACCACCGCGTGCACCACGCCTCCCAAGGCGGCTACCTGGACCGCAACTTCGGCGGCATCCTCATCGTCTGGGACCGGCTCTTCCGCTCCTGGGTCCCCGAGACGGAGCGCCCCGTCTACGGCCTGACGAAGAACATCCACACGTACAACCCCCTGCGCGTGGCCACCCACGAGTACGTGGCCATCGCCAAGGACCTCAAGAAGGCGCCCGGTTGGCGCGCGCGGGCGGGCCACCTCTTCCGAGGCCCGGGCTGGCAGCCGACGCCACCGCCGGACTCCGGGGCGACGCCCGCGCCGGACCGCGAGCCGACACCCGCGCCGGAGCCCGAGCTGACGTCCCCGGTCGCCGAGCCGACGCCCCCGGTCGCCGGGCCGACCTCCAAGGCCCCGGAGCCCGCCGCATGACCCGTCCGGCCACCCGGCCCCGGGCGGCCCGCACCGGTCACCAGGACCCCGCGTCCCCCGACCGCCGCGCGCACGGGGCCCTCATGGCCTTCGGCCTGGCCGCCCTGGGCGACCTGGCTGGGCTCGCGGCCGGGTCCGAGGCGGCCCACACCCTCTTCAAGCCCCTCCTCATGCCCCTGCTCGCCCTGTACGTCGCGCTGCGGCGGGGGCCGCGCCTGCTCGTCGCCGCCCTCCTGTTCGGCTGGGGCGGCGACACGCTCCTCCTGGGCGACGGCGACGCCGTGTTCCTCGCGGGCATGGGCTCCTTCGCCGTGGGCCACGTCTGCTACCTCGCCCTCTTCCGGCGCCACGGACGCGCCCACCCGCGCGCGCGGGGCGCGGCCCTGGCCGCCGCCTACGGCGCGGCGCTCGTCACCACCGTGGCCCTGCTGTGGCCGGACCTGCCGGCGGACATGCGCGCCCCGGTCGCGGGCTACAGCCTGCTGCTCACCGCGATGGCGTACGGCGCCACCGCCCTCGGGCCCGCGGCGGCCGCGGGCGGCGCGCTGTTCCTGCTGTCGGACACGCTCATCGCGACGGACGTGGCCGACTGGCCGCAGGCCCCCCGCCCCGACTTCTGGATCATGCTCACCTATCTGGCCGCACAGGCCCTCCTGACCCGCGGGACCCTCACCGGTGCGGCGGCACCGGAACGGCGGTGAGCAGCGCCGACACCGCGACCACGGCCGCCAGGACGAGCACCTCCACGCGTGCGGGCGCGTACGCGGCGAGCGGCCCGCCGCCCGCGGACCGCCGCAGGCGGCGGCGCGCGAGCAGCGCGAGCCCGGCGACCACGGCCACGAGCAGCAGCTTGGCCAGCAGCACCCGGCCGTACGCGGTCGCCGTGAGCTGGTCGGCGACCGTGCCCGGCGGCATCCGCCGCAGCGTGCTGGCGGCCCCGGTCGCGGCGGTCGCGGCGAACAGCACCGCGGCCACGCGCGCGTAGCCGCCGAGGACGGCGGCGCCCGCGTCCGGGGCGGACACGCGCCAGCGCCACAGGGTGCGCAGCGCGTACAGCAGGCCGCCCGCCCACAGCGCGGCACACGTCAGATGCACGAGGGTGAGCCCCGAGCCGAGCAGCGGGGCGCCCTCCGCCGGCGGATGGGCGCGCAGCGCCTCCGCGGCCACGACCGCCGCCAGCGGCAGGACCGCGCTGCCCGGGCGGCGCGAGCGCGCGCACAGCCCGGCCGCGGCGAACGCGTTGACCTCCAGGAGCGCCAGACGGCCGTCCCGGGAGGCGTACAGCCCGCCCAGGTCGAGTCCGTACGCCTGCCGGGGCAGCAGGTCGCCCCCGGCCACGGCCGACGCGAGGCCGAGCGCGGCCAGGAAACCCGCGCCCGCCGCCCACGGGCCCCACGCGGGCGCCGCCGCCTCCGGCGCCCCGGGCACGCCGCGCGCGACACGGCGTACGAACACCTCGCCCAGGTGCACGGACAGCGCGGCGAACAGGACCGTCCGCAGCAGCGCGACACCCGGCGTGCCGGGCGGCGCGGCCTCGCCGGTGCCCTCCAGCGCGGCCGCCGGGCCGAGCAGCGGCACCACCGCGGCGACCGCCACGAGGACGAGGACGGCGACGGCGCGGCCCGGCGGGCAACGGCGCGCGGCCCGGGACCCCGGGCACGGGGCCGCCACGGCATCGGCCTCGCCCCGTGCCCGCGCGGCGGATCCCGTGTCGACGGCGGCTCCTGTCCCCGCAGGCGGTCGTACGGTCACGGAAAAATCTTCACCAGCCACCGCGTATGCGGGCAACTCGGGGCAAAGACCTGACCGTGTGTCATCCCGTCCGGCGGAGGCCGGTCACCGCCACACGGGCGCGTCCGCGCCCCAAGGGCCCGGCGGACGCGCCCAGTTGGCCGGGCCGCCGGCGAAGGACACCGGCGGCAGCGCGTACCGCAGCCGCCCCAGCGGGCTGTCCGTACGGGCGAGCCAGGGAGTGGGGTCGTACGGCGCGGGCGCGTCGGCGGAGCCGTCCGCGGCGGGCGCGTCGGCCGGGCCGCCTCCGCGGGATGTTTCGGCCGGGGCGCCCGGTCCGGTGGCGGGCGGCCACCCGGCCGTCAGCCAGGCCGCCGTCCGCGCGAGCGCGAGCCGCGCCACCCGCGTGCCGCCCGCCCCGTCCGTCCGCTGCTCGGTGAGGGCGCGCAGGACCGCCGCCGCCAGCAGATAGCCGGTGCCGTGGTCCAGGGCCTGCGCGGGCAGTGCCCCGGGCCGCTGCGGCGAGCCCTCGGTGACGGCGATGCCCGTCGCGGCCTGCACCAGGCTGTCGAACCCGCGCCGGTGCGCCCAGGGGCCCGCGGTGCCCCACGCCGAGAGCTGCGCCACCACGAGGCCGGGGCGCCGCTCGGCCAGCGCCTCGGGGGAGAGGCCGAACCGGTCCAGGGCGCCCGGCCGGTAACCGGTGACGACCACGTCGGCCCCGGCGAGCAGCTCGCCGAGGGTCCGCAGGCCGGCGCGGGTGGCGAGGTCGAGGGCCGCGGACCGCTTGCCGAGGCCCGTGTCCGCGTGCTGGTCGGGCAGTTCGGGGCACCCGGGCGGGTCGAGGCGCAGCACGTCCGCGCCGAGCAGCGCGAGCGTACGGGTCGCCACCGGGCCCGCGACGACGCGGGTGAGGTCGAGCACGCGCAGCCCGGACGCGGGCAGGAGCGGTCCGTCGCCGAGCGGCGGCAGGAGGCGCGGCGCGCCGCCGCCGAGGCGTTCGCGCGCCACCAGCGGCAGGCCCGCCACCGCGGCGGCCTGCGGGTGCGCCGCCCACTGCGCGGGGGTGCGCAGCGCCACGGCCAGGCCCCCGGCGGCGTACACCGCGTCCTCGGCCGCGGCGGCGGACAGCCCGGCCAGGCGCCCGGCCACGGCGTCCACGCAGGCCGCGCCCTCCCACAGCCCCAGCGCGGCCAGGAGCCGTTCGCGGTGGTGCGGGTAGTTCGCGTGCGTGCGCACCCAGCCGTCGGCCGTGCGCCAGAACCGCGACAGGGGCGCGAACGAGACGGGCGCGCGCCCGTCCACGCGCAGGTGCCGCTCACTGGTGAAGGCGGCGGCCACGGCTCCGTCGTCCACGCGCGCGTGCGGCACGGCCCGCCCGCCGCGGTGCCCCGCCAGCTCGGCGGCGGCGAGCGCGCAGGCGCCCACACAGGCCCGGGCCAGCGCGCGGACGGGCAGCCGGGCGGGCAGCGCGGCGTCGTCCACGGCGTGGGACAGCCGGGGGAGCAGCCCCGGATCGCCCCCGAGCGCGTCCCAGGCGGCCGCGACGGAGGGCCGCGCCGGGCCCGTCACCGCGGCCCCGCGACGGTCCCGGCCTCCTCGGGCGCCGGCGTCGCCCACCACTCCAGGCAGATCTCCTTCGCCGGGTCCGACGGCAGCGGCTGCCAGCCGCGCGGCGTCGCGGACGCGACCACGTAGCCGCCGCCCACGCCCCGGTACTTCCGCAGCGGCACCTCACAGGTCCTGACCGTCGAGGGCGCCCCCGACTTCCGCCGGGTTGACGCCCGCCTCGTCCAGGTGTCCAGGTACGCGTCGACCCGTGCGCGGTAGAAGGCGGCATCGCCCTCGTGCCGCAGCTCCGGCCAGGTCACGGTCCACCGTGGCCAGACCGCGACCCTGCCGATGGCGGCGTCCAGGACCCGTTCGAAGCCGCGCTCGAAGCCCGGTATCACCGTCAGGATCTCCGCGAACATGGCGACCACGATGAGCACGGCCGCGAGGCACAACAGCAGCACCCACCACACGGGCAGCACGATCACCGTGACGAGGAACCGCAGCACGAGCTGCCACCTCGGCCGGACCGGCTCGGCTCCCCACTGAGGAACGCTCGCGTGGGTGAACGGCGCGTCTTTGTAGGCGTACATGGGCGGCATCCTCTCGCGAGGGGCCGGGCGGTCGGCCACCGCCCGGCCCCCGGCCCCCCCCCCCCCGGCCCCGGGGGGGGCCCCCCAAGTGGCCGGGAGAGAAAAAAACCCCCCCGCCCCCGGGGGGGAGCAAGACCCACCCCCCAAAGCCCGGGGGGGGGTTTG
>NZ_JASCXL010000145.1:0-22961 GCF_030010595.1 Streptomyces sp. CC224B
GACCATCTACCTGGCCGGACTCCACCTCGCCGCCATCTTCATCTGGTCCGCGCGGTGATCCGAAGGAAACGCCCTAGGTAGGCGTCGCGGTCAGCGTCGGCCAGGTGGGCGAGGCACGCGGTGTAGCCGGGGACATGGATGCCGTGGCAGCCGACCGGGTCGGCTGCAGGGTCTGCGCCGTGTGCACAGTGCGGCCAGGGTGGCGGTTCGGATGTGCTCATGGTGCGGCGGGTCCACGGTCAGGTGCCTGTACGGACGCTCGAGCGACGGGAACGGTTCAGGCTCGACCGTCACGAACACAGACGCCGCCAAAGTCGCGTCGGCCGACTCGACGTGCGGCAGATCGCGTTCTCGCTCAGGGAGTGGACGCGCTGACGGTGACGTCCGGTGCTGGAGGATGCGGCACGGGTCGGCCGGGGATCGCGTCGGCTGCGCTCGCGCCGTTCGCGAAGCGTGAGCGCACGGCTCAGGGGGTGGCTTCGTCGTGCAGCGGCCCGTCGAGTTCGACGGCCCCGTCGTTAAGTCGTGGCAGGGCCCTGTCCCGTCGGCAGTCGCTGGGGGGGGCGTGCAGACGGCGCCGGGGATGGCGACGGGTGAGTGGGTGAGGAGCTGGGCGACGGTGTCGGTGGTGTGTCCGCGTCTCCAGGTCAGGCAGTAGCGGGCGTTGGCGCGTCGGGCGGGTGTGGTGCTGCTGCGGCGGTTGTATCCGCCGGGCCACCACAGGTACACGCGGGTCATCAGGGCGCTGTGTAGCGGGGTGTGGGCGGTGGTGGCCCAGTGTGCGGCTGCGGTGGCCTCGCTGGGGGTGAGGCCGTGCTCGCGCCAGACCAGTCGGTGAGTCCAGGTGGCTGGCTGGTGGTCGTCGGTCTCGTGGGGGGCGCGCGCATCAGCAGGTGTACGTCGCTGGCGCCCAGGTTGCGGGAGCTGTCGAGGAGTTCGAGCTGGCCGCCGGTGGGCAGGTGGTGCAGGAGGAGGCGGCGCTTGCTCATGTCGGCGAGGCGTACCCCGGGCAGGCCGGCGAGTTCGATGGTGCCGTCGGTGAACTCCCGGACGGTGGGCATGAGGTACAGAGCGACGCGGGCCGCCGCGGTGTTGGTGCGGATGACGAGCCGGTCCTCACGGGGGCTCACGGAGCTGAAGTAGCGCTCCAAATCGGCGAGGGTGCCGTCGAAGGGGTGCTCGCGGACGGGGCTGAAGAAGCAGGCGAACAGCAGGGCCTGGAACGCCTGCTGGCCGGGGTGCGCAAGGTCGAGCACGAGGCGGCCGCTGGGGCGGCGGATGGAACGCAGGTCACGCTCCGGGAGGCCCAGCAGTTCGCGGCAGGCCGCGAGGCAGGCCTTGTCGTGGGAGAAGGGCATAGCGGTTCCCCCATCGGCTGCGCCCGGATCAGCAGCGGTGCTGGGGGGTTCCGCGGTACAGCGGGTGATCGGTGAAGGGGAGACGCAGGTATCGCACCTTTGGGCCCGTTCGAGTTCGTCCGGGCGAACTGCGGCGGCCGGCCGGTCTCCCGCGGCTGTGCCGCACACCGTAGCCCGGCGTGGTGCGGCGGCACGTACGAAGTGCCCGCGGCGCGCCCGAGTCCACCCGTCCGGCCCTTCCCCGGCACCGGCCGCCGCCCCGGGCGGGCAGGTCCAGCAGCGGTCGCTGCGAACCGGCCGGGGAGCTGTGGTGGGGGGATCCCGTGGAGGACGTCTCGTCCGACGCGCCGGCCGGGGAGGTCATCGTCGGACCGTCCGGGGACCGCGTCGGCTGCGCTTTCGCCCCGCGCCAGGGGGGGGCGCGCCGGCTCGGAGGGCGGCCTAGGTGGAGCGCAGCAGGGCATCGTCGCAGGTCAGAGAGTTCGTGGTTGACATTCGGACGCCTTGTCCGCGATAAGTTCCGCTTCTCCATCGCGGTTCTATTCCCTAAGTAATCCTGGGAACATCTGCGTGCGAAGTCGAATCACAGCTAGTCTGCATCTCAGTGCAAACCTCGTGTCTCCTAGTTGGGCATCACAGTTGAAGTGCCAAACGAAGAGATACGAACAGCCCGCCCCGTCCCAGTCATGACACAAGGCGGGCTGTCGCACTGAACTAGCGGTTGCGGGAGATGACGAGGTAGAGGATCACAGCCGAGATGACCTCGGCTGAAACTGCAACAGCAAGATCCTCAAGGCGCCGTCGCCTCCCGCAACCGCGGGGTGCGACAACGCGTACCACCCTCCGGATGCCGCGGCTCGTCGAGCCACGGCACCTCCTCCACATCCGCCTGAGCCACATGCCTAAACGCACTTCTCCTCCTTGAATCGTCATGGGCCCTTCAGGCACGCGCAGTTCCGTGCCTGAAGCGCCCACGGAGGACCAAGGTGGGGCTCGGTCGGAGCCTATTCGTATGACGCTCCGGGCCGCCGGTATATGCGGGAATTCGTCCTGCCGAATCGTGTCCCGCCGTGGTGACAGCAGCCGTACAGCCGCCAGCCGGTGAAGAGGTGTTCTATGGATAGGGTCAGCGGACGCTGGTGACGGTGACGACCGCGTGTCGCGTCGTGCCCGCGAGCACCTCCACGACCAGACCTCCGGGCATCGCCGTGTACGGCTCCCCGTCCTCGGTGCGCGCGGGCCGCCCGGGCCCGGCGGCCCGCGCGTGCGCCGCCGCCTGCACCGCGAGCGCGGCCGTCAGCCGCTGCGACACCGCCCGGCGCCCGTCCGGCAACCGCATCACTAGCGCCCGCAGCTGCCGCATGGTGCCGGTGTAGCCGACCACCTCGGCGTCCACCGTCTCCGAATGCCTGATCTTCTGCCAGATCCGGCCCGGCCGGTACAGCGACGAGCCGCGCTTCGCGACGATGCCCTCCAAGCCCTGCTCCTGGAGCGCCTCGTACCAGGTCATCGCGGTCTCGTAGTCGTCCGTCGCGGGCACCGGCTGCAGCGGCGGCCCGAGCGGCTCCAGGACGTCAACGACACGACATCGACGCCCGGAGGGGGATGCAGCACGAAGTGCGCCAGCAGGGCGGACTTTCCCGCCCACGCCGGGGCCACCCAGCGCCAGTAGCCGGCGCCGGGACGGTCCGCCGGGGCCTCGTGCGCGCAGAAGGCGGCGAGCTGGGAGAGTTCGCTCTCCCGCCCCTGGAAGTCGGAGGCGGCGAGAGCCTGTTCCACCTGCAGTAGATAACCGGAGACGGCCGCACGCCCCCCACCTACCTGCACCACGCTGTCGATCATCACGCCGCTGTTGGCGAAGGCCCCGGCTCCCTCGGCGCAGGATCCGCCTGTCTTGCGCGCTGTGGCGCGGCTGCGGAAGAACATCGAATACACCGCTATGCCTGCCGCCGGTAACCGGTGTTCGCGCTGCCGCCGTCCGCCCGCGCATCACCGGTCTCCTCGACGGACACCGCACCGCCGGACGAGGGGGCAACAGCACCCGTGTTGGCGTCCCCGCCGCCGGCGGCCGTGGCACGCCCGGTCCTGGACACCCGTACCGACGTGCTCCCGGACGGGGCCAGCAGCGCGCAAACGCCGACCCCCAGAGCGGCCACGCCGACCACCGCGGAAACCACCCCGGCCACCTGGTTCGCCCGGCCCCAGCCCAGCAGCGACAGCCCACCGACGAAAACCGCGAGGATCAGCACCGTCGTGACCAGAACAGCGCGCCGACCGCCCTGAACAGGCATCCCTTCCCCCCTCACCCCGTGGAGCGGCAAGACCACAAGGAACCCGGTACGGGCCCCGCCCTATGCCGAGCCCCACCATACGGCCGCGCCCGGCATCGCCGTTGCTCCTTCCATGGGGAAGGCCTCTCCCTCGCCTCGGTCGGGGTCCGCATCGTGCACCGCCCGCAGAGCGCGTGCCCGACCGATCCGGTGCCCGCCGAGGTCTTCCCGCTGCGCGTGCCCCGAGCCGCCCTGCAGCGCAGGTTCCCGGCGTCCTGGGGACACGACTTCGCGACGTCATCTGTCCGCTCCAGACCGGTGTCGGCCAGGATCCGGCGCGCGTCCTGTAACAGGCCCGGAGCGTCCGCACAGGCCGAGCTCGGCGCAGAACGACCGGAGCGGGCGGTGGCATGGGGCGCGGCCGCGAGGGCACGTGGTCAAGAGGTCCTAACGCAAGTTGTTGATCAGGTGACCGTCGGCTTGTCTGTTCGTTGGTCGGGGCGTGGGGAAACGTCAGTCGCGGCCGTGGATCGTGTCGGACGGACTGTGCTCGCTTGTCGAGCCGTTACTGCCTGAGCCGGGGCCGAAGCTGGTGGCGGGCCGGCCGCGAGTGCCGGACCGGCAGGTGCTGTGCGGGATCCTGTTCGTGCTGCACACCGGCATCCAGTGGGAGTATCTGCCGCAGGAGCTGGGTTTTGGTTCGGGCATGATGTGCTGGCGACGCCTGGCCGCCTGGAACGAGGCCGGCCTGTGGGACCAGCTGCACGTGGTGCTGTTGAAGAAGCTGCGGACGGCGAAGCAGCTCCACTGGTCGCGGGCGGTGATCGACTCCTTGCAGGTCAGGGCGGCCCGCCGGGGCCCAAAAGCGGTCCCAGCCCGGTCGACCGAGCACGGCCGGGCAGCAAGCACCACGTCCTCACCGATGGGCAGGGCATCCCGCTGGCGGTGTCGCTGACCGGCGGCAGCCGCAACGACGTCACCCAGTTGCTGCCTCTGCTCGACAAGGTCCCACCAGTCGCCGGTGTCGTCGGCAGGCCGCGGCGACGGCCGGACATGCTCTTGGCGGACTGCGGCTACGACCACGACAAGCACCGGCGGCTGCTGTGGCGAAGAGGCATCCGGCCTGCGATCGCCGAACGTGGCCAGCCACACGGCACGGGCCTGGGCATCTCCCGCTGGGCCGTCGAACGCACCATCTCCTGGCTCCACGGCTTCCGCCGTCTGCGCATCCGCTGGGAGCGACGAGACGACATCCACGAGGCCTTCCTCGGTCTCGCCACCTGCCTCATCACACACCGCCACGTCCAACGCCTTTGTTAGGACCTCTTACAAGCCGTATCGGTTCCTGGCCTCTCCAGCTGGTCCGGTGATCCACACTGGTCACTGGCGGGTGAGTGCTTGCCGCAGGCTCGTGCCGCCCAGGCTCCCGTGTATGCGGCCGCTCCCCGATCTGGGCAAACCCGATGCCCTTACGTTGCCTGGTTCCGCCAGTGAGCAAGGTTGCGTCGCACGACCGGCACATGTGGGTGGTCTCCGCCCAGCACCTGCACCATGCGTTCCAGCAGTTGTTCGTTCGCGGTTACGGCTCCGGCGGCATCGCCTGTCTGCCCCAGCCAATGGGCGAAGCTGCCCCATGCGGCGAAGGTATGGGGATGGTTCTCACCGAGGAGCCGCCTGCGAGCAACAAAAAGTTGCTTGTAGGCCTGCGCAGCTCCGGCTGCATCGCCCATATCCCCGCGGGCGAAGGCGAGGTGACCCCGGGTGGCGAGGGTGTCGGGGTGATCCTCCCCCGGCAACCGGATCTGGTCGGCCAGCAAGTCGGCGAAGGCCGCCGTCGCTCTCGGCACCTCCCCCGCCGCTCCCCACGAAGAAGCGAGGTAGCTCCGGGTAGCGAGCGTGTCGGGGTGGTCCTCTCCCAGCACCCGGACCCGGTCGGCCAACAGGTCGGCGAAGGCCTCCGCCGACCCCGACACATCCCCCGCCTTCCCGCGATAGAAGGCGAGAAAGCCTCGGATAGAGAGAGTGTCAGGATGATCCTCTCCTAACACGCGCACCATGTGTTCCAACAACTCAGCGAAGGCCGCCGTCGCCCCCGACACATCCCCCGCCTTCCCCCGCAAAGAGGCAAGGTGGTTCCGGGTAGCGAGCGTGTCGGGATGGTCTTCTCCCAACACGCGCACCATGTGTTCCAACAACTCAACGAAGGCCTTCACAGCCCTCGGCCTGTCCCCCGCCGCCGCCTGCCAGGAAGCAAGGTTGCTGCGGGTGATGAGGGTGTCGGGGTGATCCTCCCCCAGCACCCGGATCTGGTCGGCCAACAGGTCGGCGAAGGCCTCCGCCGCCCCCGACACATCCCCCGCCTCGCCCTGCCAGGAAGCAAGGTTGCCGCGGACAGCGAGGGTGTCGGGGTGATCCTCCCCCAGCACCCAGATCTGGTCGGCCAACAGGTCGGCGAAGGCCTCCGCCGCCCCCGACGCATCCCCCGCCTCACCTTGCCAAGAGGCAAGATTGCTCCTGGCCCAGAGGGTGGCGGAATGGTCGGGACCAAGGCACCGGCGGGTAGCTTCGGTGAGTCCCTGGTGATAGTCGCGGGCGGCGGCTACCTGACCAGACTCGCCGAGGCTGGTGCCCATGCGGTACAGCACCCTATGCGCGTCCGGCTGGCAGAGGGTGTCCATAGCGCATTGGGTAAGGGCTGCTGTGTTGGCGCGCAGGGCCTGGGCGAGGTCGGTGTCGCGTTCGTTCTCGGGCCAGGTGGCCAGCAAGGCCTCGGCGGCGGTACGCGCGGTCTGGCGGTGCTGGCGGGGGGTGAGGGTGTCGCGGGTGGCACGCTGGATGAGCCGGTGGACGCGGACGGCCTGGTGCGGAGTGGTGGGGGTGTGCTCGACGAGGCTGAGCCGGTGCAGAACCCGAAGGGCGCCGATCATTTCACCGGTATCGACGAATATGAGGGGAGCCTGCCTTCTGAACGGCCACAACTTCCAGCGCGGCACTCGTTCAGGGCTCGCACGGTGAAAGCGGACGGCCTGGTGCGTGATGGTGGGGGTGTCCTCGACGAGGCTGAGCCCGTACAGAACCCGATGAGCGCCGATCATTTCACCGGTATCGACGAATATGAGGGGAGCCTGCCTTCTGAACGGCCACAACTTCCAGCGCGGCACTCGTTCGGGGTCCGCACGGTGAATAACGAGGTAGGTGAGAGCCGGCCAGCTGGTCAGGACGTCCTGGGGGATGCCGTTGCCGTCGAGCAGCGAGACCAGTTGGAGCATGGGGCGGGCCAGCCCGACAGGGCGCAGGGTGTCGGCGCGGTCGATGGACAGGGACCAGGCGGCGGCCAGGGGCAGGGCCTGGTCGTCGGGCAGAGCGTCGGGGGCGAGGGCGGCGAGGGTGGTGGTGCGGTCGGCGAGCAGGGTGCGGTAGCCGGACACGGTCACACCGGCATCGACGATGTAGGCGGCGGCCTGGGCGAGAGCCAGCGGCAGATGCCCGAGATCGGCGGCCAGCGCGCTCAACTCGTCGGCACGTTCGCCGTGTCCGGCCAGCGAAGTGGTGAGGTAGGCGAGGGCCTCGTCCTGGGTGAACAAGCCGACCTGGATGGTGTGGCGGCCGTCGGCGGCCAGGGCGGCGTCCCGGCGGCGGGTAGTGACCAGTGTGCGGCCATGGAGGCTGGTGGGTGGCCACAGGCCTTTGAGGTCGTCGGGGTCGGTGACGTCGTCCAGGACGATCAGCCACCGGCACGGCTTCGCTGCGGCCTTGGGGGTGAGCCAGGCGAGGAAGGACCGGGCGGCCTGTTCCAGATCACTGGGATCGGCCCGGCACAGCTCGATACCGGCCTGGGCGTACCCGGTCACAATGGAGGAACGGTCGCTCGCGGCAATCCACACCAGGACATCGAGGCCGCCTTCGGTGCTGGTGTCGCTCCAAGCGGCGCGGGCGTAGTCAGCGGCGAGCTGGGTCTTTCCGACTCCGCCCATACCGGTCAGGAGCTGGGTGAGGACCGTGGTGCCGCCGCCGTCGGCCGTGGCGCGCAGACTGTGGGACTCGGCGCGGTGCTGGTAGGACCGCGCGGCGGGCGGGATGACGCCGACCTGGTGCGGCCAGGGAGCTGGTTCCTGGGGCGGGCGCTGCTGGACCGTCAGGCTGTGGACATAACCGGTGACGGCCGTCGCGCCGCCGGTGGCGGTCGCATCCCCCGTGCGGGACAAACGGACCGGACCCCAAGGCCCCTGACCGGCTCCCGGGGCCGGGCCGCGGTAGCCGGTTACCGCCGAGGCGCCGCCGGAGGCCGTGGCGTGGCCGGTGTCCGCCGTGGTCGCCGGCTGCTCAGGTTCCTCGCCCTGCGGCGTACGCGATGCTCTCGCCATGGGCCCGGGCCCCTAGTTCGTGTAGTCGATGCCGGAAACGGAGTGCTCGCCGCTGGCCTCGCCCGTCCGCTGGGCGGTGGCCCGGCCGCGGCCCCGGCCGCCGGGCCGCTTGATGCCGCTGACACCTCCACGGGCGGCCCTTCCCGTCCGAACAGCCCGGTCCGTCGGTCCAGCAGGCGATGGGTGCTGCCACAGCACCCACACCAGAGCCACAATGCCAACCGCACCCTGGACGCAGGCCCCGGCCAGCTCCCCCGCACCCGGGCTGTCAAGCAGCCAGACCAACGGCGTCGATGCGATGCCTCCCGCCGCCAGCACCACGACCGCGACCTTCCACCCCCGCGCCATGCCAACCCCCACACCCTGTTCCTGACGATCCGCCAGACCAGCATCCCGCGCCCGTCGTGCGGCCGCGCCACTGCGCTGTCGGATCGTCAGCACCTACATACGCCACCAGCGGTACCCGACGAGCACAACACGCGTAGGGCAGGCTCCCTGAACTCCCCTCCACAGCACAGTCAGTTCGCGACCGGACCCACCCCCGTGGCGCTGGAGCCGCGTAGGGCCCCGTGTATGCCCAGCACCCCGTTCCGGCAGGCTCTAGTTCAGGAAAGTGGCCAGGCCGAAGCTGATCGCGCCGGACCAGACGGGACGGGGCATCGCACGTCCGCGTTTAGTCCCGGCCGTCTTGGTGCCGAGTGCGCTCTGCGCTCGAGCGGTGACCGCCACGACATGCGGTGGTCGTAGACCTCCTCCGCCTGCGGAGGAGGTCTCAGCCAGGCGCCACCGGTTGAGGTACACCGGCAGGCCCATGCCGGTGACAGTGGGCATCGGACGACGCTGGCTCCTTTTGTCACCAAGGCGTCATGGCCTGCGCTGTTCTTTGATCATTTGGAGGTAGCGGGCGTACTGGGTGTCGGCGTTCTGGCGGTTGCGAACGAGGCTGCCTTCTTCCATTCGGTAGGTGCGGTCGGGGTCGCCTTTGAAGGACAGCCAGTTGAAGGAGGTGGTGACCCAGACATCGTCGTAGAGAAGGATTTTCGCGTGTGTGCTCTTGAGCCGGGTGAAGGTGAACTTGTCCTTGTACCGGTCGGCGAGGTTGGCGAGTTTACGGATGGCCGCAGGGTCGGTCTTGGTGTCCTTTTCCTCGTAGCCGTAGGCGATGTCGACCGTCACGTTCTTGGTGAGCCGGCCTTCGAGCTTGCGGAGGAAGTCGGTCGTGATGATCGCGTTCTTGATCCAGGGAGCGATGATCAGAAGGCGGCGGCGGGCACTGGTGAGGGCTTCGTCGAGGACTTCGGGATGCTCGAAGACGCCGATGGCTCGGATTTCGTCTTCCTGAGGCGTCTGCGGAGCTTGGGGTGGTCCCGGCACAGGACGTGGGGAGCCGAGCTGGACGGCCGCCTCTGTGGCGCGCTGCTGGGTGACTTCCTGTAGCGGTACGCGCTTCTGCTCCAGGTCCGGGTCAAGTGGGGGGCGCTCGGGCGGAGGGGCCACGGTGATACCGAGAGCCTTCGCTCCTCCGTGGCCGAGGAGCTCGAGTTCGTGGGGCTGGCTCCGCTCGCCGTCGATGACCACGCCGAGTTCGATGTCGGTGCGCTGCGGGTCGGCGTAGACGAGCAGTTTCACCGGAAGTACTCGGCGAGCGGGAGTCTGGATAATGCTTCTGACCTGGAGGATCTCGCGGTCGGTTCTGCCGTTCTCTCTAAGCAGTGCGGTCAGTTCGGCCGCGGTGATGTCTCCGTCGTCGACCGGTCCGGAGCGGGCGACCGGCAGCATGATCATGCCGTCGTCCAGGGCTTGGCCGCGCGGGATGGTTGTACGTCCGTCGTAGGGAGCTGCCTTCCACCGCATTTGATCAAAGAGGACGGACTGGCTCGTACGCACGGGAGCCACGGACGCGGCCGTCAGGGCTGTGTTGCGGCCCTTGTCGGTCAGCCGCAGCGTCGGCTGGTCGTCGCTGCCGGCCGCCAGCCTGGCCCAGCGCAGGTCGTCGGAGCCGAACAGCTGGGCGATGGTCTGGTCGACCATTGCCTTGGGCAGGCCGAGCACGCCAGCGATGCCGCGAGGGCTGGTCATCTGATGGTCCACCAGCCGGAGCACGAACTCCTCGGTCAGCGGCAGGCCCTTACTGTCCTGAGCGAGGACTTCGGCGGTGACGCGGGTGACGGGCAGCGCGGCGTCGACGATGTCGATGAGCTCGAGCCCGGCCTGTGCGTTGTGGAAGCGGGCGGCCAGGAGGCTGTTGGCACTAAACGTATGCATCGCGGATCTCGCAGTCTGCCGGGTGGCCGCTCATGTAGTCGAGGACGTCGCGCAGGGCGCCGGGTTTGCTGCGGCAGAAACCGGCGTCCCCGATGATGATCAGGCCGTAGCGGGCACGGGACAGCGCGACGTTGATGCGCCGCCAGTAGGGCTCGCCGAGGAACCCGAACCGGCCTTGCCGGTTGCTGCGGGTGACGGAGAAGACGACGAGGTCGCATTCGCGGCCCTGCACCGCATCGACGGAGAGTGCCTCGGCTTTGAAGTGCTTGAGCTTGCTGGATGCCAGCCGCCGGGTGAGCTCTTCGACCTGTCGGCCGTAGGGTGCGATTACCAGGACCTCGAGCGGCTTGTCCGGCGGGGGCTTGATGACCTGCTTGCCGATGGCATCGTCGATGACCTTCAGGCGCTGGAGAGCGAGCTGCGCTTCCAGCCGGTTGAGGAGGCTGGTGTCGGCGGCGGTCTCCGCTTCGTGCCGGTCAGGTCGGGCGCTGGTGTCCAGCCACAGCACTGGCTTGTTCACCAAGTCGTACCCAGGCAGCTGGTGAGGGTTGCAGGAGAGCAGTTCACCACCGTAGAAGCAGGTGCTGATCAGGTTGCCGATCGCGGGCGTCATTCGGTACTGCTCACGCAGCAGGTGCTTGACCGGGGCGTCGGTGTGGCTGGCGAGGTACTGGAACAGCGTCGTTTTGACCAGCTCGGGTATCAGCTGGTGTTCCGTCATGATCTTGTCGTCGCGTAGCAGGTCCTCGTCGATCGGCGGCAGCTGCTTGGCGTCGCCGACCAGGACCCACCGCTTGGCCCGTGCCAGTGGCACCAGTGCCTCGGTCGCGGTTGCCTTTGATGCCTCGTCGAAGATGCACAGGTCGAAGTCGAGGTCACGGGCCGCAGGGTGGCCCAGGAAGCCGAGTGCGGTGCCGCCGATGACATGCCGGGTTCGCAGAAAGGCCGCGACGAGATTCTGGTCGGTGCCGATGCGCTGCAGCCACTCGCCTTGCAGACGCAGCAGGTTCATCAGCTGCCTGCCCGGACCAGAAGGGCCCAGGAGGGCCTCGACCGCGTCACGGGCTTCCGCGGCGCTGATGTGCTCGCGGAGAGTGAGCTCTCCATCCAGTACGGACTGCACTCGTGCGAAGAGATCGGCCCGCTGCTCCAGAAGGTAGTCGCGGCGGGCGCGGGCGGTGACGACTTCCTCACCGAGATCCCGCGCGGAGGTGGTGCGTTCCGGTACAGGCTGCTCGGCCAGTTCTTTCAGACGCGAAGTGACGTGGGCCAGGTCGGCGGCCACTGCGGCGAGTTCCTCCAGCAGCAGGGCGGCCTTGAGGTGGTGGGCGTGCTGTCCGCTGTTCGCGGAGACCGCCTCCAGGTACTTCTCCGCCCGCGTGCGGACGCTTTGCGTCCACTTCTTCACCTGCTTGTCCAGGAGGAGCGGTTGGGCGCTGTCCGCCACCCGGGGGTCGTCCACACGGCCCAGACGGACCAGCCCGGTGATGCCGGCGTCCTCCAAGCGCTTGAGGGCGTTGTCGATGGCGATGTGCGTCTGGCTGACGATGAGAATGCGGGCATTCGGGTTGCGGTGGAGGGTCTGCTCGACGATCTCAGCGATCACCGTGGTCTTGCCGGTGCCGGGCGGCCCTTCCACCAGTAGCAGGTCCTGGCCGCCCAGGGCCTGGATGACGACGTCACGCTTGCTCTGGTCCAGGTCTGCACGCACCCAGGTGGTGACTTCGCCGGGCGGGCTGGTCGTGATGCTCGCCGGATCGTCGATGATCTGGCGCAGCCGCGGATTGGCGGTCTGACCGGCCGCGACCGCGCTCAGTGCATCACGCTGCCGGTTAATCGCGTTCTGGCTCGGTCCTAGGTAAGGCAGCAAGACACCTCGGGCGGGCAGGGTGCTCTTGAGGCGGGTCATCCGCAGCACCACCCTGTCGTCGGTGCGCTCGATGACCTCACCGCGGTCGACGGGCCGGCCGAAGAGGTACTCGGCGACCGACCACTCGTCTCCGACCTCGGCCGTGATGTCGGGCTCAGCCAGTCCAGCGGCCGACCGTCCGCCATCTCGTCCTTCAGGGACCGGTCGACCCACTCCAAGACGATGTAATACCGTTCGAGTTCGCCATCCCATCCGGAATCAAGCAAGCGCACAATGTGCGGATGCTCCAGAGCCCCAAGTGCCGAGGTCTCACGCTCCAGGAAGATCCGGGTGATGGCGTCGTCCTCACGCTGCTTGAGCAGCTTCACCGCCACCTGATCGCCGCTCGGGCTGGTGATGTCAACGCCCCTGCGGACTTCAGACAGCCCACCCGCGCGGGCCTCGTCCGGCAGCAGCGCGAACCTGCCGCTGATAGTTTTCCCCACCCGATGCTCCTCGCATTCCCCTGCCCCTGTGCGGCACACCCCAAGACCCCATTCTGCCAGCGGTTTCACCCCGTGACAGGCGTTCGGTGCACCTGGATACCAGTCGCCGGCCGCGGCGGCTCAGCTCAGCCTCGCCCGCGGCCTGAACCAGTTGGAGTCACCTCAATGAGCCCGGAGCCCACCTCACACCAAGCAACTGAGCAAATTGCCGGTATTAGGAGGTGTCACTGCCCCCTCTGAGGCCTGGATGTAGGCGATGGCGACGCCGCCGTAGCCGACTCGTTGCGGGTCGGCAGTAAGCGCAGCAGCACGATCTGCTCAACAGGGCGGCCGCGCGCCAGCAGGCGTCGGATGTGCTCTCGCTCCGGCTGTTGACGCAGTGCCGGGCGATACGGCGGCGACCAGGGCGGAGCAGTCGAACGTGACCAGGTCCTTACCGCCGTACGCGTTCAACCGCAACGGGCGCTCCCGGTGTTCTCCGTGCGAGCGGAAGTGGTTCGGCGAACGCAGAGCCGTCCTCGCCCCAGCCCATCTGCCATTCCTTGCTATAGGTCCAGGACGGCTCGCAGTGCCTGGTCCACGCGCGCCATTGCTTCTGTGTCGGCTTCACCGCGCAGTTTGGCGTCATCGAAGCGGGTGGTGCGCAGTTGGACCAGGTTCACGGCTACGGCGGTGCAGGGCAGGGGGTCGCTGATGACGACGGATATGGCGGTGTCGGGGTAGCGGCCCACGGGGTGCAGGAGGAGGGCCACTACCGCGCCGTAGGCCTCCTCGAGCCCGGTCAGGGACACCACCAGGACGTCGCGGCCGTCGGGCAGGCTCCAGATCTCGCCGCGCCTCACAGGCTGTCGCCCTCGCCGGCCAGGTCCTCTCCCAGGCCGAGTGCGGCGAGCTGGTGCGCGGCATCCAGCGTCGCCGCCCGCCGGGCCGCGCGCACCACGTAGGCGTTCACGCTCAAGCCCGCCTCGGCGGCAGCCGCCCGGATAGCGGGGGCGAGATCATCAGGAACCCGCAGGGTCATCGTGGTCACAAAAGCCCTCGCGATCACGAAGATGCGAGGACCCAGCCGAGCAGCCTATCCAGGTCAGGCTATCCATACGTGCCGCCATCGGAGCTGTTAAGGCGCTAAGCAAGGCCACCGAGAACAGGTACGTACGCTGTGCGACATGCCGGAACACCTCAAGATCTACAAGGAGAGTAAGTGGCCACGAGCATTCCCCGGCACCCCTACCCCACGGACAACGCGGCCGAAGGCACGGCGGTACTGAACGAGACCGTGACCTGGATCCTTGAGAGTCTTGAGCATTCTGAGGTGGCGCGGGCCCAGGCCCTCAGCACCATGGTGACCGTGGCGAAATCGCACTGTGCCTTGGACCCCTTGGCCGGGAAGATCGAGAGCTGGGAGGCATGGGTCACTGCCATGCAGACCGGCTCCGCTCTGTTCGCCGCCGCGACTACGGACGAGGGGAGCGTGCAGTGCCGCATCGGCAAGGCGACAAGGACCATCCCAACGAGCGGCCCACGGTCCTACACGGACGCCGGAAACTGGGTATCTTCGTTCTACCTGGCTCTTGTCTGCCGCGAACAAGAACGCCTCAACCAGCTGGCAAGGGTACCGATCTCGCTGCTCAGGAAGTCCGGAGCGGTGTACGACGAGTACATCTACGCCTGGGTTGACGCCCTGCAAAGGTACTGGCACGGAGAGCCGGGGGTGATGGACAAGCTGGTGGAAGCGGTCGACGGCACCAGCCCTCAGGTGGCTCACGTCACCGACGGGGAGCAACTGCTGAAGATCTCGTATCCACCGCTCGAGCTCTTCCACCGTTACCTGACCCAGGAGCACGAGAAGTTCAACGAGGCGCTGTCCTACGCACTCACATGGCACAAGGAGTACTGGACCGGGGACGAAGACCGTGCGATGAGCAGCGCGGGTCTTGTGGCTCTCGGCCCGCTGGCCTTGGCCTGCCTGGCCCGTGAGGCGGGTTTTCCCATCGAGGTTGAGTCGGCCTACCTGCCGAAGGCGCTCCTGGAGTACGCCTGGGCGGGAGAGCTCGACACCTGATGTAGGTGCCCGGGGCTCGCGGGTGAAGGTCTGAAAACCCAAGCCTCCACGCTCTAGGATGCGGGGGTCGTGCCGGTCGCAGCCGGCGCGGCCTCCGCCCACCGTGCACCCGTGACCACCGGCGGAGAAAGGGCAAGGACATGCCGGTTCCTGTTTCGCACCACCAGTACGTGCTGCTCGACACCGACGCGGAAGCCCCCTTCGAAGACATCGACGCCAGGCGGGCCGGCAGCGGCCTGGTCAGCGTGAACGCGGAGGGCACCTATGCCAGCGTGAAGACCGGCACCCCGGACGGCGAACTCGACGTCACCTTCGATGTCCATCCCGCCGAAGCACCGGCTGACTTCGGCGACTGGGACGAGGTCGTCGAAGTCAGCCTCTACTTCAGCGGCGCCGGCCCGCTGGCGGGCGACCCCGTCAGCGACGACTACGTCACCGTCCCCCTCCTCGGAGGGGAGGACGACTACCAGTGGTGGCGCTTTCGCATCCACGCCCGCGGCCGCGACACCGTCCATGACCCCTCAGCCCCACCCGAGCAGCACCTCGTCCAGGTCTGGCCCGCCCCGCGGGCACCGGAGATCCGGCACAAGCTCACCGACCAGACCGGCCACCGCCGCCGCAACCCCGACCCCGACTACTACGCCCGGGTCAAAGCCGCTGAAGCCGCCGCCTTCCTCCCCGAGGGCACAACCTATGCAAGCCAGCCAGTGACATCGCTCGCGGCCAAGCTCGAAGAAGACCAGCAGCACTAGCCACACCGAGCTGCCGGGCGTGACGGCAGACCCAACCCACGTGCGAGAACTCTGCGCGATGGGTGGGTCAGTGGTCCGGCACGCTGCCGTCGGTGGCCCGGAGATCAGGCCCGGCCAGCCATCAGGTCTTGGAGCACGGCGGCGGCCCCGGTCGCCCCCGCGGCTGTCGCGCTGCACGACCCAGGCGCCGGCCGGGCGGACTGAGCGGGCGGCCCACGCGGCGCCCGCAGGCCTGTCACCGCGCCGAGCCCCGGCGCGGGACTCGGCGCCCTGGCACGGGAGCGGGACCACGACGCCGCCGAGCGATCGCGGACGCCGCCGAACGGGACCCGGGCCAACACCGCAGCCAGCGACCCCGCAGTCTGGAGGCCGAAGGTGACCGAGTCCGGTCCTAACGAGGCGCGGCTGCGGCAGGATGCGGGGGCAAGCCCCGCCTGGGATCCGACTGCGAGCAGGGATCGACAACACCGTGAATGCCAGGGATGCGCACGATCCGAGCGGCACGAACGCTCGCCGGACAGCCCCTCCGAACGTTCCGTGCAGGCGCCTCGAGCTGTACCTGCCCCACCTCGCGCGAAGCACCGAGCGGCTCGGCGCCGGCCCGGGCATTGCTCGACGCGGCGACTCCGCTGCACGCTCACGCAGCGTCCGCACCGTGGCCGCCGCCGCAACCGGACCCGGGCCTGAGCCCGCGGCCGCCGACCGCGTCGATGCCCGCGGCACCGTCGACCCCGAGTACGCCTTCGGCCCTTACGCGTGCGCGCGGGCGGGACCTGGCGACGCGGCGCAGGATGGCGACCGCGCGAACCGCGCAGGCACCCCGGGCGCGGCCGACGCATGCGGGGGGCCGGGCGCACCAGGGCGAACCAGGCTGGCTGGCCAGCGGCACAGGGCAGCGCGGTCCGGGACCGGACCCGGGGGGCGTACCCGGGCGCGGTGAGCCGGGCGTGACGGCCGACGGGCAGGTGGACGCAACGCAGCAACACGGGCAAAACCAGGACGGCGGCGGCCGACCGCTGAACCGCGCCGCCCGAGGACCGAGGACCGGGGCCCGGGACCGCACAAGCGCGGCCGACGGCGATACGGACGGCGCGAGCTCGGCAGCACAGGGCGAACGCGGCGACCGGGACCGGGACCGGGACCGAGCGAGTGCAGCGCGCGGCCGTGCGTTTGTGGACGGGGCATGATGGCGGATCGGGGACCAGTCCCACACTCC
Source organism: Streptomyces sp. CC224B (assembly GCF_030010595.1). Lineage (NCBI taxonomy): Bacteria > Bacillati > Actinomycetota > Actinomycetes > Kitasatosporales > Streptomycetaceae > Streptomyces > Streptomyces sp. CC224B. The sequence goes on from NZ_JASCXL010000145.1 coordinate 16,643, forward strand.
GCGGCCGCTCGGCGAGCGGGAGGCCAGCGGCGTCCGGGACGGCGCGGTTGAGGACCGTCCGGACTACGTCGTGGCGCAGCAGCGCCGCAATGTCGTGGCCGGACAGGCGGTCGGTGCTCTGCCGGGCGATCGCCTCCCTCAGCTCCAACCAGGCCGGTGCCGCGGCACGCTCAGCGGCGGGCGCCGAATCGGAGCCGACCGCCGCGGCTTCCTGGCTAGCGTGCGTGCTCCAGCACAGTCTGCAGGGCCAGGTGGCTGGCGTGCTCGGCGTCCCCCGCGTCCTAGTTCCTCGACAACCACCAGCCAGTCGCCGTCCCGCACCGCCACCGGCACGGCCCGCACCCAGCGAGCCACCAGTCGGCGCGCGAACATGCCCCGGCCTAGCCAGCGCGGTGACGTGCGCAAGCAGTGGACGCCGACCGGGGGCGAGGACGCCGAGCAGGGCCAGGCGCAGCAGTGCGTCCAGCGTGCCCCGGGCCGGCGGCGACCTGTTCGGTGCGAGCGGCCAGCCACGGGCAGGCGAACTGCGAGCCCTGGAGCAGGGGCTTGCGCGCCTTGATTCCGATACTTCCTCTTGAGCAAGACGTTCTGCGAGGGCGCAGGCCTTCTGTGCCGTCCGCCCGACGCCGCACTCGGCGATCCCGTCCCGCTCGTAGGCTAGCCCGATGACCGAGGGCGGGTCGGCGACCGACCGTTTGCCGTACAGCAGCGCTTCCAGAACTGTACGGCCACCATCTCTTACTGGGGCTGCGCCAGACGCTTCTCGCTGGCGGCCCGCTGCGCCTCCGGCTGTGTCCGGCGTGCGCGGCAGGGGCTGACGGCCGTTGCCGCGTGGGCCCGTCGTGGCGCGGCCCCGCTCTCCTCGCCGGGTCAGTTCGTGCTCGCGTACGGCTGAAACCGGAGGCCCTGGGGTGCACGCACGGGTTCAGCCGGCGTCGTGCTTCAGTGTGACCGGGCCGAAGCTCATCACTACATAGGTCTCCCCCGGCCCGGGTGGCCGCGTCCAGGAGCGGGTGGTGAAGGTGTGCAGACGACCGTGGTCAAGGGCGGAGCGGGAAAGCGTGACACCGAATGCGGCTGCGATCGCCGTGAGGGCGGTGTCCTCACCCGGCAGCCCACCGTCCTGCTCACTGTTGCGACCACCCTCAGGCTCGTCGCCGCTTCCGCCGTCCCGCTCCTTGCCGCCGCCGTCGTGCGGTCCGCCGTCCCGGATCGCGGGGAACAGAACGGCCGGGTCCAGGTTTTGCGGAATGTCCCCGGAGCGCTCGCACCGGGTGCCCCGGACCGTGAACGCATACCGCTCCGTGCCTCGCTCGGCGACGGACAGGTGGAACAGCGCGCCCCTGCCGAACTCGTCGGCCTCACCCCACACCACCACCGCGCGGCCGTGCCGGGACGCCGCGACGGCCGGGGAGACGAACCGGTCCTCGTTGAACGGTTGCGGATCGTCGTCGAAGGCGAAGCTCCAGCCGGGCCCCGCTCGGCCGACGGCGACCAGCGCCTTGTCGTCGTAGGAGGACGTCGTGCGCACGCCGGAGTCGCCGTTGGACCGCGACGCGTGGCGCGCATCCCATAGCGTCATCGGCGGGTTCAGTTCCGCACCGTCCTCGACGCCGACGAGCGCGGGCAGCGCGGCGGGCTCTACACCCTCGACAAGGAGAAAGCGGTACGCGGTGCGCTGTCCGTTCCCGGGGCGGTCCGCGAGCCAGGCCAGCCCCTCGGGGTCCTCGTCGGCCACAGCACCGGCAACCCCGGTCGCCTCCTCGCCCCGGGGCGTGGCCAGCAGGGCCCGGCCGCGCCCCGGGGTGAACAGCGGTTCCAGCAGCGGGTCGGCGGTCAGGCCGACCGGTGCGAGGTGGTCGGGCCCCAGGGGCTGCCACCGGGGTAGTGCCGCGGCGAGAGTCCGCCAGGCCGCGTCGGTCTCGCCCCACCGCATCTGCTCCCGCGCCGCCGCCACGGCGTCACCGAACGGGCCCGCCTCGGTGTAGGCGTAAGTCCCCTCCTGGAAGTGCTCCAGCAGCGTGCGCTCGAGCGCACGCACCTCCTCCGTCCCGCCCCGCAGGTGGTACTCGTACGCCCCGTCCCCCCATGACCGCCTCTCCCGGCTGTTGATCAGTGCGGGCAGCAGGTCCGGCGCGTAGCGGGGGTCGGCGGCCAGGCCGCCGAGGGAATTGGTGTAGCGGTGGCCGAGCATCCAGGTGATCTGCTCCCGCAGAGCTTTGGCCCGGGGCCTGCCGAACGCGCAGGCTTCCGCGAGCGCTGCCTCGGCCCGCTCGTAGTCCCCGCGCAGCGCGTCCCGCCGCGCCTCCTCCACCTGCGCATCCAGCGCCTCGGTAGTGGCATTCGTGAACAGGCGCCCGTCCTCGCGTCCCGCCTGCAGGTGATGGAACTCCCGGTAGGCGGCCTGCATGAACTCCCAGAAGCTCCGGTGCCGCTCGAAGTCGGCCCGCCACGGCGCCCAGGTGAGCACGGCCCACTCGCCGTGCTCATCCACGTCCTGCGGATCCAGCGCCACGGACACAGCATCGGACTCCACGTCCAGTTGCAGACCCCGTGTCCAGACCAGGGCCTCCTGGAGCTCTGCTGGCGTCGCATTCTCATGCAGATGCTCCAGGAACATCTCGGTCAGGTCCGTCTCGGCGTCCGGACGGTACGCCTCCCGCGTCCCCGCGAGCCGCCACACGAACCCGCCCGCGTGCCGCCACCCGTCGGTGACCTCCAGGAACTGCCGGTACGACGGCGGCAGCCGCAGACCAATGCGCTCCTCAAGAGCCGCTATGCACGCGCCCGTCGCGGGGGCGAAGCCCAACCAGCGCTTCTCCAGAGCCTCCTGGTCCTCCACGTCCGGCACCTCGTCCGGATCGTACGCGTCCGCCCACTCCCCGCTCCAGCGTGCGAGGAAGGGCCGCCAGTCATACGTCATCTCAGCGGTTTCGGTCATGGCGCGATCGTCGCACCCGGCACTGACATCAACGCTCCGTCACTGCGGGCCGCTGCCCAGGCAACAGTGGCTTTCAGTCCTGTTTCGGCTCCGCCCGATCGGCTGCCAAGTCAGCCGGACTCCGAGCGGGCCGTCGCCTGGCAGGGGCCCGGCATGATGCCAGGATCCTGGGAAGGTGCCCTGCGGGGGCGTGGCGTGCCGGCGCCGCGCCCCCGCAGGGCCGTCTGTATGTTCCGGGCCAGGCGCCGCAGGTCGGCTCATACGGCGCGGTCCTCGTACCCGAGCAACGATCCCCTGGCCGGTGCAGTTCCATACGCTGGGCACCTGGCGGGCACACGCAGCGGTGGCGCTGCCGCCGGGACCATTCAGGCCGTCTCTGTGACCGACGGGAGCGCCCAGCTTCCCGGCCGAGGCCGCCATGCACGCCGTCCACGTCGACGGAACGGCCCGGTTCCTGGAAGCCGCCGCCGGACGGCCGGTGGTGTGGGTGAGCAGCGCCAACGTCTACGCGCCACCCGGCCCCTCCCGCATCACCGAAGACCACCCGGTGCGCGAGCACCTGAACGCCTATGGCCTGACCAAGGCCGCCGGCTCCGGGCTCAGGGACCTGATCAGCGTCGTCCCGCCCTGCATCAACTCGCCCGCGGCCGCGGCGCGTAGCTCGGCAAGCTCCTGCTCGCTCGGCTCCAGCCCGAGGCCCTGGTCATCGCCGACATCGCCGAGGTCCTGGCGGCGGCCGCCGTTCGCCGCTTCCCTGACCCGGGCGAACGCTGCCTCCACCTCCCGCTGAACCGCACGGCTGGACGGGGCCTGCCAGTCGCTCTCGTACCGCTCGGTGCGGGTGCGGATCTGCTGGATGCGGTGGCGACGGGCGGTTTCCTGAGCACCGCGCCACCGCTCGATCGCGTCGGCCCGTTTGGCGGGAGTGTCGAGGACCCTCTCCGCACCGGCCAGCAGCACGGCGAGCAAGCCCGAGCCCCGGCGGACCCTGGCCGCCCCGCCGCGCAGGTGCAGCCAGCCCTTTACGTCGGTCACGGTCCATCCGGCATCGCCTGGCGGAGGATGAGTACGGATACTCATGCATCGTGTGGTCCTTGCGGCGAGAGTGCACCCATGACGCGTCTGCGCACGGGCCGGGCCCTGAAGGGGGCGATGGTTACTGCTGTGGCCGTCTTCGTGTGCCATGTGATCCTGAGCGCGGGCTTGGCAACGGCACGTGCTGAGCGGCAGGCCCATTCCGAGGAAGCCTGGGCGGGAACCGTCGCGTGGCTCGCGGCGTTCGTCCTGAACACCGTGTTTGTGATGCCCTTGCTGCTGTGGGCGGGCATGCGGATTCTGCGGGAGAAAGACTGCCACCTGCTCGTCGTCGGTGGCAGCCTGGTCTGGTTCCTTGGGGCCGGGTACGGCGTCGACGGCATCGACTCCGTTGAAGGCGGCCTTCTGCCGGTACCCCTGCTCCTCGGCGTCGTTGCCCTGGGAGCTCTGCTTTCCATCCCGACAGCACCTCCCGACTGACACCACCCCAAGCAACGCATAGAAAACGGCACCGCCCGTTCTCGTCCGTCTGGCCGGTTTCACGGGTGCGGGCGCCTTGCGTGCAGGGGCGGTGCGGGCGGCCGCCCGGCGCATGCTCAGGGTGGTGTTGTCGGCCCAGGCCACCGTGTCGTCCTTGTAGCGGGGCCGCGCGGCCCGCAGTCGGCGACCGACCGCCGAGGTGTGCGCGGTATCGACCGACTCCACCACTCCTGTGCCTGCAGCGGAGCTGTGCAAGCGGCTTGCTCTTCCGCGGCCTACCGATCCCCGGCAGGCCTAGGGTCGGCCCCTCTCGGCCGCCTGCTCGGGCACTCCGGCGGTCCGGGCGGGGTCGGCTGCGCGGATGAGCTGGCGCAGCGCGCCGTAGTAGGTCTCGTGGTCGACGACGGCGGCCAGCACGGTGCCCAGCTGGCCGGTCAGGACGGGGAAGTCCTGTGGGTCGAGTGCGGCCAGTGCGCGCCGGGTGGCGGCCTGGGCGGTCTTGGGGTCGCGGTGGTTGACGAAGCTGGCGCTGCCCAGGGTCAGCAGGTACAGCCGCCGGTAGGTGACGATCGCCTCCTGGGGGCTCATGCCGGCTGCCAGGGAGTCGGCGAGCTGGGGTTCGACCAGGCGTTTGAGGAGCTGCGGGCCGAGCCAGGGGCGGTCACCGCGCAGGATGACCAGTCCCGGATGCTCCGTCAGCAGTTCGTAGAGCGCGGTGAAGCGCTGCTCGGTGGCTGTGGCCCAGTCGGCGCCGGCCGGGATCTCGGGCAGGCGGGCGGCGAGGTGGTCGGTGACCAGGTCGAGCAGTCCGGCCAGGTCGGTGCAGCGGCGTTGGAGGGAGGCGACGGAGATGTTCAGTGCGGCGGCCAGGGTGCGGAAGCTCAGCGCGGTGGGCCCGTCCCGGTCCACGAGCAACAGGGCCTGTTGCGCGATGTGTTCGGGGGTCGCCTGGGTCAGGGAGGTGGTTTGCCTCGGCATGCGGGTCAGCGTACGGTACGTCGTACCGTCACGGTAGGTTCATGCGTTTTTACGGAGGCGAAATGCCCCGCACCACGGCCCTCGATCCGCTGTTCACGGCAGTGGACGCGCCGTCCTTCACCGACCGGTACCTGGCCACCCTGGCGGCCGGCACCCTCGCGGCCGTCCGCGTGCCCGGCTTCCTCGACGAGGCCGCGTGCGCCGCCGCGCTGGCCGCGGCCGCCCGGCTGCCCACCGCCGACTACGACGCCTCGCGCGTGCCGACCCCGATCGTCCGGTTCGGCCCGGCGCTCAACGACTACCGCGGCCCAGGCGGCCGCCTTCAGGCGGCGCGCTACTGGCGCGACGCCGAGGCCGCCCGCGCGGCCTGGCAGCGCGCCGGGATGCGCCCGGGCCCGATCGCTGTCTGCCTGGCCCGCCTCGGCTGCGCCTGGGGCACGGCCGTCGCTGCGGCCACCATCGATGGCCGTCAGGTCTTCGGCGGCACCCTGCGCGAGATCAACGCCGGGGCCCTGGTCCACTACGACGACATCAACCGCGAGTTCCCGGCGGGCCTGTTCGACCAGCAGGTACTCGCCCAGCTGGCCTTCAACGTCTGGGTGTCGGCGCCCGAGTCCGGCGGGACCAGCACTGGCGTCACCGCTGGGAGCCCGCCGACGAACAGCACCGCCACGCCTACGGTTACCGGCGCGAGGCGGTCGAGCACTGCCAGCGCATCGATGTCAGGCCGCGGCTCGGCGACGCGCTGCTGTTCAACCCCGCGAACTTCCACGCGGTCGAGGCGAACACCGGGCGCCGGATCGCGTTCGCGTTCTTCCTCGGCCTGACCACCACCGGCCAGCTCATCACCTGGTCCTGACCCTCCCCCTCTCCCCCTCTCCCCCT
>NZ_JASCXL010000146.1:0-22856 GCF_030010595.1 Streptomyces sp. CC224B
GGCCCGGCGCGGGCGGGACCGGCCGGGCCCGGTGTCCGCCCGGACCCGCCGCGGCGCCGGGCGGCCGGTCGCGCGCGGAGGGGCAGGGGGCGCGTGACGGGGCGCGGTGTGGCCGGAGTGCGCCTCGGGGCGCCGACGCCTCGTTGACGGAGCGCTTGCCTCCGCAGGACCCTCGGGCCATGACCTCGCATCCGTACGCGCGGTACGTCGCGGTCGGAGACAGCCGGACCGAAGGGCTCGGCGACGGTGACGAGCACCGCGGCTACCGCGGCTGGGCCGACCGGCTCGCGGAGATCCTCGCCGCAGGACACCCGGACTTCACCTACGCCAACCTCGCGGTGCGCGGCCGCGTCACGGAGCAGGTCAAGGACGAGCAACTGGGGCCCGCCCTGGCCCTCAAGCCCGACCTGGCGACCGTCGTGGCCGGGGTGGAGGACCTGATGGGGCCGGGCTACGACGCGGCCCGCACGGCGCGCGCCATGGAGGAGATGTTCGCCGAGCTCACCGGCGCGGGCGCGCGCGTCGCCACCGTCACGATCCCGGACATCGGCCGCATCGCCCCGCTGGCGCGGCGCGCGCAGCCCCGCGTCATCGACCTCAACGCCCGCATCCGCGCGGCGGCCGACCGGCACGGCGTCGTCGTCCTCGACCTGTTCCCGCGGCGGATCGCCGCCGACCCGCGGCTGTGGAGCCGCGACCGGATGCACGCGAGCCCCGTCGGGCACGCCCGGGTCGCCGCCGGCGTGGCCGACGCGCTGGGCGTCCCCGGGTACGCGGACTGGGCCCGGCCGCTGCCGCCGCTCGCCCCGGTCTCCGCGCTCGGCGGCGCGGCGCAGGAGGTGTGGTGGCTCGCCGGGGCGGCGGGGCCCTGGGTGCGGCGGCGGACCCCGTGGTGGCCGGCGCGGCACGACGGGCACACGGCGAAGCGGCCGGGCCTCGTCGCGGTGACGCTGCCGGAAGGGGCGTGACGGGCCGCAGGGGCTGACGGGTGTGACGGGTCCGACGGGTTCGATGGGTTCGACAAGTTCGGCGGGCTTGACTTCAACCTTGGTTCACCTTGGAGCGTGGGACGCGTACGGCGCCGCCGCGCGGCGGACCGCGTACCGTCCCACGATCCTTGGAGAACTGCCATGACGAAGCCGACCCAGCGCCTCACCGCACCCCCCGCCCCGCTCGCCGGCGACGCCGGCCTCACCTTCTTCAGCACCTGGCGCATGGGCACGCCCGAGCGGCAGAAGGCCGCGGTCGACGCCATCGCCCGCGCCTGGGAGAGCCGGCCCTGGCCGCACGAGGGGCTCCTCTCGTACAGCGTGTACGAGGGCGTCGACGGCTCCACCCTGATGCACCACTCGCAGTGGCGTGACGAGCAGGCGTACCAGGACTACTTCGCCCGCGGGCGCGACGAGCGGAACGCCGAGGTCGACGCGGCGGTGCCGGGTGTCGAGCGCGTCGGCCTGACGAAGACCCGCCACCACCGGAGCGTGGCCGCCGGGGCCGTCGGCGGCGGGGTGCCGCGGGTGTACACGACGGTGGAGCTCGACGCCCCCGCGGCCGGGTACCGCCCGGCCCTGGCGGATGAGGTGCTGGCGGCCTGGTCCGGGGGTTCCGGACTTGTCGCGGCGCACGCCTACCTCGGTACGGACGGTGTCCGCGTGTTCGTGTACGGGGACTGGAAGGACGCGGGTGGCGGGGGGGGGGAGGCGGTGCCTGCCATGGAGGGTGCTGTGGCTGCCGTGAAGCGGTACCGGTTCGCCTTCGGCGTGGGTCCGCGCTGAGCACCGCTCCCCGCCCAGGGCGCTACGGGCGGAAGCGCACGACCTGGGGGTCGTGGTCGCTGTTCTGGTCGGCGAACTCGGCGTTCACATGGACGCTGTCGTAGGAGAAGCGGCCGACGCCGGGGCTGAGCAGGATCTGGTCGAGCACCTGGGAGTTGCCCTGGAAGACGTACGAGTAGCGCTCGGCGCGCGGCAGGGACGTGATGCCCGCGCGCAGGGCGCCGCCCGCCTCCAGGGCCTTGGTGGCCGGTGAGAACTCGAAGTCGTTGATGTCACCGGCGACGACCACGTCCGCGTTCTTCTCGGCGGCGCGGATCTTCCGTACGAAGGAGTTGACCGCCTCGGCCTGCTTGACCCGCTGCACCTCGGAGGGGCGCGACGGCGGCTGGTGGTGGGAGGTCAGGGACTCGTCGCCGCCCTTGGACGCGAAGTGGTTGGCGACGACGAAGACGGTCCGGCCGCGGAAGGTGAACTCGCCCGCGAGCGGCTTGCGGCTGTTGGTCCACGCGGCGTTCGCCGGGTCGATCCGGCCGGGGGAGTGGGTGAGCGCGGCGCGTCCGCCCTGCCGCACGACCTCCGTCGGCGTCGTGGCGCCGCCGCCCGCGCGGTCGGTGAACGACACCCGCTCGGGGTTGAAGAGGAAGACCTGGCGGATGTTGCCGCCGGGCTCGCCGCCGTCCTTGTTGTTCTCCGGGTCGACGGTGCGCCACGCGTAGCGCGGGCCGCCCGCCGCCACGATCGCGTCCGTGAACTTCTTCAGGGTCTGGTCGGCGGCCACCGTGCCGTCGTTCTTGGCACCGTTGTTGTCCTGGATCTCCTCCAGGGCCACGATGTCCGGCGACGCCAGGTTGGTGACGACGGCCCCGGCGAGGGCGTCGAACTTGGCCTGCGGGTCCCCCGGGTCCAGGTTCTCCACGTTGTACGTCGCCACGGCGAGCTCCCGCGCGCGCTGCGGGCGGGTCCGCTCCCGCTCCAGGCCCTTGCGCACGACCTCGCCGAGCGAGCGCGCGGTGAGGGTGTAGCCGCCGTACTGGTTGAAGTCCAGCGGGCCCTCGGTGGAGCCGGTCAGCACGTCCCCGACGTCCGCCTTGGGGAACGGCCGCTCGGAGAGCGGCGCGAGCTGCTGGATCTGGAGCCGCCCGGTGTTCTGCGACTCGTACGAGCCGTAGCGCGCGCCCCCGCGCCGGGTGGTGTTCTCGCGCGGCTTCACGGTCACCCACAGCTCGGCGTGCGGGTCGGTGGCGCCGACGACGCGCGAGGTGCCGACGCGGACGTTCATGCCCTCCAGGGACTCGTACAGGTCCAGGGCGTACGAGCGGGGCTTCAGCGGCAGGCCGTTGACGCTGCCGCCCTGCGCCGGGTCACCGGCCGGCGCGTACCGGGACGGCACCGTCTTCGCGCTGATCGTGACGGGGGCGGGCAGCGGGTTGCCGGACGACTCGACGGTCACCGTCGGCTTGGTGAGCTGCGTCAGGGACTGGTTGCCGGAGTTGGCGCCACCCGGGACGTACTCGGTGACGGTGCCCGAGACGCGGACCGCGTCGCCCGTCTTCACCGTCGGCGCCGCACCGGTGTAGACGAAGACGCCCTCGCTGGTGGCCCGGTCGCCGTCGGCCTTAGGGTCCTGGATCCAGAAGCCCTTCGAACCGTACGTCCGCACGCCCGTGACGATGCCCGGTACGTCGGCGACCTCGCGGCCCGCCAGCGGTGACAGGCGCGTGGTGCCCTGGATGTCGTGCACGCGCACCGGTCCGTCGGCGGCGGTCGCCGGGCCGGACGCGGCGAGCAGACCGGCGGCGAGGGCGGTGGCGACGAGGGCGCTGACGGCGGCGGGCCGGGACGTGCGGGGTATGTGGGGCATCGGGGCTCCGGGTACTAGGGAATCCGGGGATTCGTGGGTCTGGGGATTCGGGGATTCAGGAAGAGGGGTGGCAGGGCGTCGCGGCCCCCGCGCGGTCGGCGGCACGGGGGGTGTGCTCTACGCGCGTCAATCTCTGGCCTGAGCAGGGCAGTTGTCAAGGTTGGGCCGGTGTCCTCGGGCTGTACGTTTTCTGACAGGGACATGAACCCCGGCAAAGGGGGGCAAGCCCGGAGCGCCCCGGGCCGGGGTGACGGGGGTGGAGCGGGGGGCGGCGCCCGCCCGAACCCGTCTAGGCTTCACGCAGCAGACCCGTACCCCGTCAGGCCCGTCAGGAGAACCAGCCGATGTCCCAAAGCCCCGCCACCCTGCCGCCGGTGCTGCTGCACTCAGACGCGGAGCTCGCGCGGGACGCGCTCGCCACACCCCTGCTCAGCCGCGCGGTGCGGCTCGCCCGCTGGGCCGGGCCCGGGACGCGGGTGGGCGCGGGCGGCGAACTCGTCGACGAGCAGCTCCCCGCGGCGGCGGCCGAGCTGGGGCTCGTCGACGGCGAGGACGGGCTCGAGCCCGGGGAAGCGGCGGCGTTGGCGAGCGAGGCCTGGCGGGTGGCCGTGGACACGGGCCTCGTCGAGGTGGTGGACCCCGAGGACGGTGACGCCGACGACGCCGGGGGTGGCGAGGAGGGCACCGTCACCACCGGCGAGGAGCTCGCGCTCATCACCTCCGGCGCCCCGCAGGACGTCCTCGGCATCTGGCTCGGCGCCCTGGACGCGGTCTTCGCCGACGCGACGGTGCCCGACCTGGACGACCTCGTCGACGCCATCCAGGAGGGCGGCGAGATCGACTTCGCCGAGCTCGGCTGGGACCCGCAGGCCGAGGCGGAGTTCCTCGAGGGCGTCCTCGGCAACCTGTACCTGCTGACCGTCGGCGAGGGCGCGCCCGACGACGGAGCGGTGCCGCTGCCCGCGCTCGCCGCGTCCATGATCGTGCCGGACGACATGGGGGAGCCCACCGACGACATCCTGGAGCAGGTCTCCGACGCGATGATGCGGCTCGACGACCAGTTCCGGATGCTGGAGCCCGTCGGGCTCGTCGAGTACCAGCCCGTCGACGAGGCGCTGATGGCGGACATCGACGAAGCCGACGAGACCGCCGGGACCGCCGGCGCCGCTGCCGGGTCGGAGCCGGTGCCGCCCGTCGACGACGAGGACGTCACGCGGTACGGCATGGTCAGGCTGACGCCACTCGGGCTGTACGGGGTGCGGGCGCGGATGCTGGAGGCCGGGGTGGACGCGCCCGCCGTGGGCGATCTCGCGGACAAGGGCGCCGACACGCTGCTCGACGCCACCGGGGTGTTTCCGCGGGCCGCCGCGCAGGCCGAGATCGAGGGGTGGCTGGGGCGGCGCGAACCGCTGGAGGCCGCGCGGGAGCTGCTGTCCGCCGCCCGCGGGGGCGACGAGGGCGCGCCGCTGCGGCGGCTGCGCTGCCAGCAGGCCCTCTCGCTGGTCGGCGTCACCGCGGAGCCCGCGCTGCGGGAGGTCCTCGACGACGCCGAACTGGGCGGCCTGGCCCGGGTCTGGCTCGCCGAGCACGGGGCCACGGACGTGCCCGCGCCCTCCGAGGGCATGGTCTTCTGGCTGACCATCGACACGCTCGCCGCGCAGCTCGCCGCCGAGGGCAACTCCGAGGAGCTGCGGGCGCTGGTCGAGGGGCTCGCCGCGCAGCACAGCGGCTTCTTCGCCGCGGCGTGGCGGGTCGACCACCCCGCGACCGCGGAGGTCCTGGAGGCGATGGGGCGGCTCCACTCCGACAAGAAGGTGGCGAAGGAGGCCCGCAAGGCGGCCTTCAAGGCCCGCTCGCAGCAGCCCTGAGGCCCCCCGGGGCGGGCCGAACCACTCGGGCCGGGGCCCACGGGCCCTGCCGGGGGCGTCCGCGGGCCGGGGGTAGCTGCCCGCTGGGGCAGCCGCCCGTCCTGGGGCCCTGGGCCCCACCACGGGGGTGGGCGTACCACTGGGGCGGGCCCAGTACCGGGGGGCGTACCCCGCCCGGGGTGGTCTCACGACCGGGGTGCTCCCACCCACCCACCCGCCCCCACTACTGGGGCGGGCCCACCGCCGGGTGGGTCTACTACCGGGATGGGCGGCATCCGGGGCGGGCCTACCACCGGGGTGGTCTTGCCTGCCCGCCCAGCTCCGGAGCGGGCTCACCACTGGGGCGGGCATGCCCGAGGCGGCCCCACCACCGGGGCAGTCCCACGACCAAGGTGGCCCCACCCGCCCGCCCCCTCCACTGAGGGCGGGCCCACCGCCGGGGTGGGTGTACGCCGGGGCGGTGCCACGACCGGGGTGGTCCCACGCGCCCGCTCCCACCTCCGGGGCGGGCGTGCTCCAGGGCGGCCCTATCCGCCCGGCCCCACCCCCGGCGCGGCAGCAGCGGCGCAGCCGACGAACCACGCGCGAGCCGCCAGGTCGAGGCTGTGCGGGGGACACCGCCCTGTAGGGGTGGGCGGGTGGGAGATCTCGCCGCGCGAGCGGCGGCACGCCGCACGGGCGGGCGGGTGGGAGGCCCGCCCCCCGCAGGGCTTCGCGTGGCTGGTGCAGGTAGGGAGGCGCCCCGGGCGGAGGGCTCACGTCCGCAGGTACGAGGCCCCGTTGAGGTCCAGGACCGCGCCGGACGCCCACTCCGCCCGCGGCGAGGCCAGCCACAACACCGCCTCCGCGATCTCCGCCGCCGTACCCGCGCGCCCGAACGGGCTCTGCGCGCGGATCGCCTCGCCCTCCGCGCCGCTCAGCCGGTGCGCGACCCGCTCCGTCTCGAAGAAGCCCGGCGCGACCGACGCCACCGCGATGCCGTGCGGGGCGAGCGCCACCGCGAGGGACTGGCCGAGCGCGTGCACCGCCGCCTTCGTCGCGCCGTACGCCGGGTGGTCGGGCTCGCCCCGGAAGGCGCCGCGGGAGCCGATGTTGACGATCCGTCCGGGCGTGCCCTGGTCGATCATGCGGTGCGCGGCGAGGTGGCTGAGGTGCGCCGTGGCGAGCAGGTTGACCGCCGTGTGCCGCTGCCACAGCGCCGCCCACCCCTCGTACGAGGTGGTCACGGGCGGGTGCGGCAGGTTCACGGCGGCGTTGTTGACCAGTACGTCGAGGCCGCCGAGCGCCTCCGCGGCCCGGTCCGCGACGTCCTTGGCCCCGGCGGGGTCCGACAGGTCGCCGCCGATCAGCGCGTGCCCGTCCCCGGCCAGCGCGCCCAGCGTCTCCCGCGCCTCCGCCGCGCGCGTGCCGAAGTGCACCGCCACCCGGTCGCCGTTGTCCGCGAACGCCCGGGCCAGGGCCCGGCCGAGGCCGCGTGAGGCGCCGCTGACGAGAACGCGGCGGCCGGTGTCCGGCAGAGTCATACGGATCTCCTGACGTGGTGTCGAAACGTGATGGCGGACGACGTACCGACGGGACCGCGGTACTGACGGAACTGCGGTACTGACGGAACTGCGGTACCGACAAAACTGCGGTACTGACGGGCCTGCGGTACTGCCGTACCGACGGAACTGCCGTACCGACGTGCCCCCGGCACCGACGTCCCCCCGGCACTCACATGACCCCGGCACTGACATGACCCCGGTGCATCAGGTAAGCGGCACTGCCGCCGCTACCCGGCGACGCTGTCGGAACGCGGTGCTCCGGAAGCCGCCCGCCGAAGTCGGGCGGCGTTCAACCGCCGTTTATACGTGAGCGGAAATCTGTCGCCGACACCAGGTCCGGCCGTACGCGCCCCGCGCACGGCCCGTCCGTCCACGTGGCCCCGCCGCGCTCGACCGCGGTCCTCCGCCCGAGCGCCCCCATCCGCTCCCGCACGCCCCGAGGAGAAACCATGTCGCCGCTCACCCGCAGGGACTTCGCCAGACGGTCCGCGCTCACCGGCGCGGGGGTCGCCCTGGCCGGCAGCGTCGGCGCGCTCGCCACCGCGCCCGGCGCGCTGGCCGCGCCGGACCTCGACGTGGACGCGGCGGACGGCCACGGCCACGGTCCCGGTCACGGCCACGGCGGACCCGGCTACGGCCCGCTCGTGCCCGACCCCAAGGGGCTGCTCGCGCTGCCCGCCGGGTTCTCGTACCGCGTCCTGACGTACAGCGGCCGGACCCGCCTGGAGTCGGGCGAGTTCACGCCGTCGAACCACGACGGCACCGCCGCGTTCGCGGGGCCGCGCGGCGTCACGCTGCTCGTCAACAACCACGAGCTGAGCGGCCCCCGCTCCAAGTGGAAGCACCCCGTACCGCTCGCCGAGGGGCTGGTGTACGACCCGGCCGCGTCCGGCGGCTGCACGGTCGTGGAGCACCGGCGCGGCGGCGAGGTCGCGGAGTGGGTGGGCATCGCGGGCACCGCCACCAACTGCGCGGGCGGCTCCACCCCGTGGGGCACCTGGCTGACCTGCGAGGAGACCGAGGACAAGGCCGGCCAGAACGGCATGACCAAGGACCACGGCTACGTCTTCGAGGTCGACCCCCGCGACCGGCGCGCCAACCGGGACCCCAAGCCCCTCAAGGCGCTCGGCCGCTACGCCCACGAGGCCGTCGTCGTCGACCCCAAGCGCGGCCACCTCTACCTCACCGAGGACGCCTCCGGCCCCAACGGCCTCTTCTACCGCTGGACCCCGCCGCGGGGCTTCCACCACGGCCGCGGGAAGCTCCGCACCCTCGCCGACGACGCGGGCGTCCTGCAGGCGCCCAAGTGCTTCGACTCCGGCGGCCGTTTCGTCGACGACCTGTCCCGCGCCACCCGGATCGGCACCGTGTACGGCGTCGACTGGGTGGACGTCCCCGACCGCGACGCCCGTACCGTTCCCGTGCGCAAGCAGTTCACCACCGGTGAGGTGACCCGTGCCCGCAAGCTCGAAGGCATGTGGTGGGGCGACGGCGGCGCGTACATCGTGTCCTCGTACGCGCGGGACGAGAGCCCCGGGGCGCGGCACGACGGGCAGGTGTGGTTCTACCACCCGGGCCGCCGCACGCTGACCCTGAAGGTGCTGCTCGGCGTGAACCCCGACCCCGGCGAGGACGGCGCCCTCGACGGCCCGGACAACATCACCGTCTCGCCGTACGGGGGCCTGATCCTCGCCGAGGACGGCGACGGCATCCAGCACCTGTTCGGCGCCACCGAGCGCGGCCGCACGTACCCGATCGCCCGCAACGAACTCAACGCGGGCACGCCCGAGAAGCCGTCCTTCAGCGAGTTCGCGGGCGTCACCTTCTCACCGGACGGCAGGACGCTGTACGCCAGCATCCAGTCGCCCGGCATCCTCTTCGCGATCACCGGGCCGTGGCGGCGCCGGCACCCCTGACCGGGCCCGCGGGCGTACGGGCGCCGCGGCGCGGGCGGGCGCGGGCCGCGGCGCACCGCCCGCCGGAAAAGCCGTGGCGTCCCGTGCGATCACCCTCCTAAGGTGAGGTGTGTGTCCAGGTGCGCAGGCAGGACTTACTTCCGCTGCTAACGGGGAGGTCGCGGGTTCGAGTCCCGCCACCGGTACTCAGGCCGGTGTAGCTCAGGGGTGAGAGCGCCATACGTCAGTTCCGCCGCTTCGATCTCTGGACACGCACAGACTTGTCGTGCCTCCCGGTGCGAGGGCTGCGGCTCCTTCCCTTCCTGAAACGACGCCGCCGCCGATGAGACCTCGGGAGGCTTCGCTTCCGGGGGAATCCAGCATGGCCCGCTTCAACGTCAAGGCCGCCAAGGCGCCGCCCGCCTCGCCCGTGCGCACGACCGGCCAGGCCACCCGCACGCACCAGGGCGGCCGCGGCCACCTGCGCGACGCGCGCTCCGAGCTCTATCTCCTCGCGGTCGCGAACTTCGTGACGCAGGAGACGTACTACGAGAGCGGCGAGACCCGCGACGACCGGTTCGCGGCGCTCGTGCGGGCGCTCGCGGTCGAGGACCCGCACTGGACGGCGGGCCTCCTCGGCTGGCTGCGCGGCGACGGCAACATGCGTACGGCGTCCCTGGTCGGCGCGGCCGAGTACGTGCGGGCGCGGCTGACGGCGGGCGCCACCGACGGGCCCGCCAACCGCCAGGTCGTCGCCTCCGTCCTGCGCCGCCCGGACGAGCCCGGCGAACTGCTCGGCTACTGGACGAGCCGGTACGGCCGCGCGATACCGAAGCCCGTGAAGCGCGGCATCGCCGACGCCGTGCGCCGCCTCTACACCGAGCGCGCCCTCCTGAAGTACGACACGGCGTCCAAGGGCTTCCGCTTCGGCGACGTCCTGAACCTCGTGCACGCGGCGCCCGACCCGGCCAAGCCGTGGCAGGGCGAGCTGTTCCGGTACGCGCTCGACCGGCGCCACCACCCCGAGAGCGCGGCCGTGCCCTCGTCGCTGACCACGCTCGCCGCGCACCGCGACCTGATGGCGCTGCGCGTCGCCAAGCGGCGCAGGGTCGTCACCGGGGCGGGCGGCGCCGAGCGGCTCGCCGCCGCGGGCATGACCTGGGAGGCGCTTGCGGGCTGGCTCCAGGGGCCGATGGACAAGGCAGCCTGGGAGGCCGTGATCCCGTCCATGGGCGCGATGGCGCTCCTGCGCAACCTGCGGAACTTCGACGAGGCGGGGGTGAGCGACGAGGTCGCGGCCCGGGTCGCGGCGAAGCTCGCCGACCCCGACGAGGTCGCGCGGTCCCGGCAGTTCCCGTTCCGCTACCTCGCCGCGTACCAGCACGCGCCGTCGCTGCGCTGGGCCTACGCGCTGGAGCGGGCGCTCGGCCACTCGCTGGCCAACGTGCCCGCGCTGCCTGGCCGTTCGCTGATCCTGGTGGACCGCTCGGGCTCGATGTGGGCGCCGCTGTCGGAGCGCTCGCAGCTGAACCGCGCGGACGCGGCGGCGGTCTTCGGCACGGCGCTCGCGCTGCGGGCGCACGACGCGGACCTCGTCGAGTTCGGCACGACCAGCGCGCCCGTGGCGTACCGCGCGGGGGAGTCCGTCCTGAAGGTCCTCGACCGCTTCGGGGACCTGGGAGGCACCGACACCACGGAGGCGGTGCGCCGCCACTACCGGGGGCACGACCGCGTCCTGATCGTCACCGACGAGCAGGCCGCGTACAGCCACCACGGCGACCCGACCGCGCAGGTCCCGGCGCACATCCCGGTCTACACCTGGAACCTGGCGGGCTACCGCGCGGGCCTCGGCCCCTCCGGCACCGCGCACCGGCACACCTTCGGCGGCCTGTCGGACGCGGCCTTCCGCATGGTGACCCTGCTGGAGACGGGCCGGAACGCGAACTGGCCCTGGGCGGCGTGACGCCTCCGGCCGGAGCGGGACGGCGGACCCGGCCGCGGGCCCGCCGCCCCACACTGCGGGGACGCTACAAGGACTGGGCTGCGGGCTTCACCATGCCGCGGACCGTGCGGGACTTGACGAAGTCGCCCATGGCCGTCATCTCCCACTCGCCGGAGAACTGGCGGATCAGCTTCGCCATCATCACGCCCGTCTGCGCCTCGGCGCTCGTCAGGTCGAAGCGGACCAGCTCCTCGCCGGTCGCGCCGTCGAGCAGGCGGCAGTACGCCTTGGCCACCTCCGTGAACTTCTGGCCCGAGAAGGAGTTCACCGTGAAGACCAGGCCCGTGACCTCCTGCGGGAGCGCGCCGAGGTCGACCGTGATCACCTCGTCGTCACCGCCGCCCTCGCCCGTGAGGTTGTCGCCGGAGTGCTTGACGGCGCCCTTGAGGATCTTCAGCTTGCCGAAGTAGCAGCTGTCGATGTGGTTGCGCTGCGGGCCGTACGCGATGACCGAGGCGTCCAGGTCGATGTCCTTGCCGCGGAACGCGGGCTCCCAGCCGAGGCCCATCTTGACCTGGGAGAGCAGCGGGCGGCCGCCCTTGACCAGGGACACCGTCTGGTTCTTCTGGAGGCTGACGCGGCCCTTGTCCAGGTTGATCTTCCCGGCGCCGGGGGCCGGGGCCGCGGGGGCCTGCGGGGCGGCGGCCGCGACGGGCGGGGGCGGGCCCTGGACCGGGGTGCCGGACGGCGGCGCCATGGGGGCCGCGGGCTGCGGGGGCGCGGGCGGCGCGGCGGCAGGGGCGGCGGCGGGCGCGGGCTCCTCCACCGTCACGCCGAAGTCCGTCGCGATGCCCGCGAGGCCGTTCGCGTACCCCTGGCCGACGGCGCGGGCCTTCCAGGCGCCGTTGCGCAGGTAGATCTCCACGACGACCAGGGCCGTCTCCGTGCCGAGCTGCGGGGGCGTGAACGTGGCGAGCACCGCGCCGTCGTCCGCGTTGCGGATCGTGGCGGTGGGCTCGACGCCCTGGAAGGTCTGGCCCGCCGCGTCCGGGCTCGCGGTGACGACGATCTTCTCGATGCCGGGCGGGACCGCGGTGGTGTCCACCGTGATCGCGTCCGGCGTCGTGCCGCCGCCGGAGCGGTAGGTCACACCGGGGCCCGTGGGCTGGTTGTAGAAGATGAAGTCGTCGTCGGAGCGCACCTTGCCGTCGGCGGTGAGCAGCAGGCCCGAAACGTCAAGCCTCACGGGGGCGGAGACGTCCACCGCCACGCGGGTCGCGGTCAGGGGGATGTTCGAGCCGGGGGTCATAGCTGTCATGCCAGCAGTAACGAGCGGGAGGACTTTGCCGTTCCCTTACCGGCCCGCTTTCCCTCGCGGGGCGCCCCGCTTTCCCTGCTTTCCCTCCCGGGGCGCCCCGCCCGGCCCCTCAGCGCGTGCCGCGCGCGGGCTCCCCTTTCCCTGGAACCATGGGGCTCCGCCCCAGATCCAGCCCGTCCGGTGCTTGAGGACGAGGCCGAAGGCCGAATCACCCGCCTAGGGCAGCACCACGATCTTGCGGCCCTCCCCCGCGGCGAAGCGTGACAGCGCCTCCGGGTAGCGGTCCAGCGGCAGGCGGTCGCTGATGAAGACGTCGGGGTCGAGGACGCCGCCCGCGAAGAGTTCGGCGGCCCGTTCGTAGCTGTGGAGGACGGCCATGGAGCCGGTGATGGTGATCTCCTGGTTGTAGATCCGGTAGGGGTCGATCGTCACGCGCGTGGCGTAGTCGGCCACCCCGAACTGGAGGAACGTGCCCGCCTTGGCCACCCTGTCCAGGCCGTCCTGGATGGCGGCCGCGTTGCCCGTCGCGTCGATGACGACGTCCCAGCCCTGCGGGCGGTCGAGCTCGTCGGGACTCGCGCCGGCGGCGGACACGCCGAGCTGCCGGGCGGTGGCCAGGCGGTCCGGGTTCACGTCGACGACGTCCACGCTCGCGGCCCCGGTCCGCTTGGCCAGCTCCAGCATCATCAGGCCCATGGTCCCGGAGCCGTAGACCAGGACGTGCGCGCCGAGCCGGGCGCGCAGCACGTCGTAGCCGCGTACCGCGCAGGAGAGGGGTTCGATGAGGGCGGCGTCCTCGGTGCGTACGTGGTCCGGCAGCCGGACGCAGTTGGCGACGGGGGCCACCGCGTACTGGGCGGCGCCGCCGGAGCGGGTCACGCCGATCGCCGCCCAGCGCTCGCAGAGGTTGTTGTGGCCGGTGCGGCAGTAGCGGCACTCGTGGCAGTACAGGGAGGGGTCGACGGCCACGCGGTCGCCCACGCGCACCTCGGTGACGTCCACGCCGGTGCCCACCACCGTCCCGGCGAACTCGTGCCCCGGCACGACCGGCAGCGTGGGCGCGAACTCGCCCTGGAGGATGTGCAGATCGGTGCCGCACAGGCCGCACGCGGCGACTTCGACGACGACGTCGCGCGGCCCGGGCGTGGGGTCGGGCACCTCGCCGACCACCGCGGTGCCGACGGACTCGATGATGGCGGCCTTCACTTGACGGCTCCCAACGACAGGCCCTGGACCAGCTTGTCCTG
The DNA here is from genome assembly GCF_030010595.1 of Streptomyces sp. CC224B. NCBI lineage: Bacteria > Bacillati > Actinomycetota > Actinomycetes > Kitasatosporales > Streptomycetaceae > Streptomyces > Streptomyces sp. CC224B. Next base: position 13,451 of record NZ_JASCXL010000146.1, read on the forward strand.
GGCGGCGAACCCCGCGGCGAGCACCGGCAGGGAGATGACGAGCGACGCGGCGCACACCTTCGCCAGGAAGAGGCCCTGGCTGGTGATGAAGCCGGTCAGGAACACGGGCGCGGTCTGGGCGACGACGCCGGTGAGCACCCGGGCGAAGAGCAGTTCGTTCCAGCTGAAGATGAAGCAGATCAGGGCCGTCGCGGCGATGCCGGGCAGGGCGATGGGGGCGACGATGCGGGTCAGCACGGTGGGCAGGCGGGCGCCGTCCACGTGCGCGGCCTCGATGACGGCGACCGGGACCTCGGCCAGGAACGACTGCATCATCCAGACGGCGATCGGCAGGTTCATCGAGGTGTACAGGATGACCAGGAGCCAGATGTTGTCGAGGAGGCCGGTGTCCTTGGCGAAGAGGTAGATCGGCAGCAGGCCCGCGACGACCGGCAGCATCTTCGTGGAGAGGAAGAAGAAGAGGACGTCGGTCCACTTGCGGACGCGGCGGATGGAGAGCGCGTACGCCGCGGGCAGCGCGAGCACCAGGACGAGCAGGGTGGACGCCGTCGACGCCACCAGGGAGTTGACCAGCGGCGGCCAGGGACTCGCGCCGCCGCCGGAGCCGAAGAACTCGCGGTAGCCGTCCAGGGTGAGGGAGGCGGCCACGGAGGGCGGGTTCGTCGCCGCGTCCTCCTCGGAGTGCAGGGAGGTCAGGGCCATCCAGGCGACCGGCAGGAAGAAGACGATCCCGGCCAGCCACGCGGCCAGGCCCAGGCCCAGCCCCCGGGCGCGGACCGTCGGCACGGCACGTGCGGTGCGTACGGGGCTCATGCGCGGGACGCCTCCTCGCGGAACAGGGACGACACCACGCGCAGGGCGAAGGTCGCGATGACGATCGAGCCGATGACGACGAGGACGCCGGCGGCGGAGGCCAGGCCGTTCTCGTGGGCCTGGTAGAAGCTCTGGTAGACGGTGTAGGGCAGGTTGGCGGTGCCCAGGCCGCCGGAGGTGATCGTGAAGACGGCGTCGAAGTTCTGCACGATGTAGATCGAGCCGAGGAGGGCGCCGAGTTCGAGGTAGCGGCGCAGGTGGGGCAGGGTCAGATGGCGGAAGATCTGCCAGGTGCCGGCGCCGTCCATGCGGGCGGCCTCGATCAGCTCGGTGTCGCGGCTCTGCAGCCCGGCGAGCAGGATCAGCATCATGAACGGCGTCCACTGCCAGATCAGGGCCAGCTCGATCGCCAGCAGCGGGGTGCTGGAGATCCAGTCGGGCTGGGCCGCGCCGTCGCCGCCCACCCAGTGCAGCAGGCCGTTGAACAGGCCGTACTCGGGGTTGTAGAGGACGTGCTTCCACAGCAGGGCGGCGGCGACCGGCACCAGGAGGAACGGCGTGATGAGCAGGGTGCGGACCACGCCCCGGCCGCGGAACCTCCGGTCCAGGAGCAGCGCGAGCCCGAGTCCGATGACGAGGCTCGCGAGCACCACCGTGACGGTGAGCAGGATCGTCGTCCCCACGGACTCGCGCAGGTCGGCGTCCGTGAGGACCTCCTGGTAGTTGGCGAGGCCGGTGAAGGCGCGGGCGTCGGGGTAGAGCGCGTTCCAGTCGTAGAAGGAGATCACCAGGGTGGCCACGAACGGGAGCTGCGTCACGGCGACCATGAAGACCAGGGCGGGCAGGAGCGGGGCGCGGGTGGCCCAGGCGCGCAGCCGGCCGCGGGTGCGGCGGGGCGCGGTGGCGGGCACGCGCGCGGGGGCCGGGGCGGGGGTCGTGGTGGCGGTCATCGTCCCTCGTACTCCTCGGAGATCTTCTCGGCGAGGTCCTGGGACCGGGCCAGCGCGGACTCCACGGACGTGCGGCCGGCGATGGCCGCGCTGATCTCCTGGGAGACCTTCGTGCCGAGGTCGGTGAACTCGGGGATGCCGACGAACTGGATGCCGGGCGCGGGCCGGGGCTGCACGCCCGGGTCGCGCGGCCGGGCGCCGGCGATGGCGGCGCGCGTCACGCCCTGGAAGGCGGCGGCCTCCCGGCGGTAGCGCGGGTCGGCGTAGGTCGAGGCCCGTTTGCCCGCGGGCACGTTGGACCAGCCGATCTTCTCGCCGACCAGCCTCTCGTACTCCTTGCCGGACGCCCAGGAGATGAACTTCCAGGCCTTGCCGGGGTTGCGGGACGCCTTCTGCACGCCCCACGCCCAGGTGTAGAGCCAGCCGGAGTTCTCCGTCCGCTCCACGGGCGCCGCGACGTAGCCGATCCTGCCCTTGACGGGGGAGCTGTCGGCCTCCAGGGAGCCCGCGGCGGCCGTGGCGTCGTACCACATGGCGGTCTTGCCCTGGGTGAGGTTGTTGAGGCACTCCGCGTACCCGGACTGCGCCGCGCCGGACTGGCCGTGCTCGCGTACGAGGTCCACGTAGAAGCGGGTGGCACGCTCGAACGCGGGGGAGTCGAGGCGGGCCGTCCAGTCCTTGTCGAACCAGGTGCCGCCGAAGGTGTTCACCACGGTCGTCAGCGGCGCCATGACCTCGCCCCAGCCGGGCAGGCCGCGCAGACAGATGCCCTTCATGCCCTTCTCGGCGCCGTCCACCTTCGCGGCGAGGTCCGCGACCTGGCGCCAGGTGGGGCGCTTCGGCATGGTGAGGCCGGCCTTGGCGAAGACGTCCTTGCGGTACATCAGGAACGACGACTCGCCGTAGAAGGGCTGGCCGTAGAGTTCGCCGTCCGCGCCGGTGAGGGAGTCGCGCATCGGCTTCAGGATGTCCCGCTGGTCGAAGGCGCGGTCCTTGCGCGCGTAGCCGCCCAGCTCGCGGAGCCAGCCGTTCCTGGCGTAGATCGGTATCTCGTAGTTGCTGAGCGTCGCCACGTCGTACTGGCCCGCCTGGTTGGCGAAGTCCTGGCTGATCTTGTCGCGGACGTCGTTCTCCGGCAGCACGGTGAAGCGCACCTTGATGCCGGTCCTCCGGGTGAAGTGCGCGGCGGTGAGCTTCTGCAACTCCACCATCTGCGGGTTGTTCACCATGAGGACGTTGACGGCGTCGCCGCCGGACCCGGACCCGCCCGCGCCAGCCCAGCAGCCGGACAGCGGCGGGGCGAGCAGCGTCCCTGCGGCGGCAGCGGCGAGCAGGGACCGCCGCCTCCGTCGGCTCTGGGTTCGCATGGTTCGCTCCTGGGATGAAAGGGGATATTCGGGGCGCGGTGGGGCGTGGTGGGGTGTGGTGGGGGCGCGCCGGGGCACGGCAGGGCGGGATCGGGCCTCGGGGGAGGGCGGGGAGTTCAGACGCGGATGACCTGCGGCCCCATCAGCGCGTAGCGGTGGGCCTCGGCGGCGGGCAGCCGGGTGCTGGTGACGATGGCCTCCAGATCGGTGACGCCCGCGAACCTGCAGAAGCTCGCGGCCCCGAACTTGGTGTGCACACCCGCGAACACCGCGCGCCGGGACGCCCGCAGCGCCTGCGCCTTGACCTCGCTGACCGCCGGGTCGGGGGTGGTGAGCCCGTGCTCGCGCGAGATGCCGTTGGCGCCGATGTAGGCGAGGTCGATGACGAAGCCCGCCAGCATGCGGGTCGTCCAGTGCTCGACGGTCGCGAGGGTCCCGGAGCGGACCCGGCCGCCGAGGAGCAGCACGGTGACGTGCTCGGCGGCGGCGAGGGCGCCGGCCGTGGCGAGGGAGGCGGTCACCACGGTCAGGTCGCGGTTGCGCGGCAGGGCCTCGGCGATGAGCTGCGGGGTGAAGCCCTCGTCGACGAACACGGTCTCGGCGTCGCCGAGCAGTTCGGCCGCGGCGGCGGCGACGCGCCGCTTCTCCGGCACGTGCATGGTGGTGCGGAAGGCCAGCGTCGTCTCGAACCCGGAGCTCTCCACCGGGTAGGCGCCGCCGTGGGTGCGCCGGACCAGGCCGTGGTCCTCCAGGGCGCGCAGGTCGCGGCGTACGGTCTCCTTGGCGACGCCCAGTTCGGCGGCGAGCGCGCTGACGTCGACGGAGCCCGTCCGGCGGGCCGTGCGCACGATCTGCCGCTGACGCTCCTCCGCCGTCATGGCGCCACCTCTTCCCCTCGGCCTGGCTCGATCGCGCTGCCCGTTCGGGCCCTGTGGGGAAGTTCTACAGCGCGGGCACGGGGCTGACCAGGCTCGGAGCGTGCCCGATGCTGCCCGTATGTGCCCGCTCGGTGCGGTCGTGGCCTGGGGAGCGGGCGGGGGGCACGCCCGTTCGCGGGGCGGGCGTGCCCGTTCGGTGCCCGTGTGGGGCGGTCGGATCAGGGCGGGTGGACCAGGCCCGGGTGGGCCGGGCCCGGTCGGATCAGGCCCAATCGGATCAGGCCCGGTCGGATCAGGGCCGGTGGAACGCCACCTCCGGGTGGGCCGGGACCGGGCCGTCGAGCAGTGGGCTGTCGACGCCGCGCAGGTGCCGGTCGAAGAACGCGCCGATGTAGGCGCGGGTGATCTCTGCCGCGCGCCGTCCGGAGAGCGTGGCCTCGGGGTCCTCGTCCGCGCCGAGCTGGTGGAGGACGACGGGCGCGTCGGTGAACGTGAAGTGCCCGGAGCCCGCGACCGTCAGCCAGCGCTTCCAGCCGTCGAGGAGCGGCCAGGCGGCGTCCCAGTCGTAGGGGTTGTCGGGTGCGGTGGTGAGCCGGGTGCCGAGCAGCAGGAAGGGGCGGCCGCGCAGGTTGTCGGGCGGGATCCGCATGCCGCCGTCCATGTTCATGCCGGCCCGCACCCGCCGGTCGGTGTTCATCAGGGCGGCGGTGGCGGCGCCGCCGATGGAGTGGCCGCCGGACCCGACGCGCTTGCGGTCGATCATGCCGGAGCGGGCCCAGGTGGCCTTGCCGGTCCTGCCGCCGACGAGGCGGTCCAGGACGTACGACAGGTCCTTCGCCCGGTTGGCGGTGGTGCGCTCGCCGGGCACGCCCGCGTCCGGGTCGCAGCCGACGCACGGCGGGATGCGGCCGCCCTCGAACTCCGCCCCGGCCGCCTCGTGGGCGTGGTCGACGGTCGCCACCACGTACCCCCGCCCGGCCAGGTCCTCGGCCAGGTGCGTGAGCGTCGAGCGCGGCGCGCCGAAGCCGGGCGAGAGGAGGACGAGCGGGAACCGGCCCGGCGCGGCGGGCGCCCCGGCGCGGGCGTAGGTGCGCGTCGAGGCGTAGGCGGCGGGGGAGACGTCGAGGCCGTACTGCGTGAGCATGGCGCGGGCGGCCTCGGTGGACATGTACGCGGTGGGGCGCCCGCCCTGGCCCCGCGCCGGGTAGTACACCGAGGCCATGAGCTCCCGTGGCCGGTCGGGCACCCACAGGTCGCTGCGGGAGGTGTCCACCAGGTGCAGGGTGTCGCGGCCGACGGCGTACGGGCCGGTGGGGCGGGGCAGTTCGGGCCGGGTGGCGGGCGCCTCCGCGGTGGCACGGCCGCCCGGCGAGGGCGTGGCGAAGGCGGCCGGCGCGCTGGCGAGGGGCAGGGCGAGGGCCAGCGCGAGCGCGGTGGCGAGGGCGCGTCCGCGCGCCGCGTGTTGGATCGTGGTCATGGCAACTCACGCTAGGGGGAGCGGCGTTGGCGCACGTCAACCCACGGTCTGACCCGGCAGCGACTCCAGGCGTACGGGCGTCTCACCTTCCGGGCTGAGGCCCGTGCCTCGCGGCAGCCCCGCCACGCTCGCCGCCGACGTCGCACGCGCGGCGGTTCTCGGCGCCACCGAACTGCGGCACTACCACGCCGGTCCGGCCTCCGGCGCCGACCTCGCCCACGTCACACGGGAGCTGTCGCGGCTCGCCCGGCAGCCGTTACGATCCGCGCACCACACAACGCTCCCGTGGCGGGGGACGAAGGAGACAAGGTGCGCATCAAGGGAACAGCGGCGCTGGTCTGTGCGGGGCTCGCGGCGGTGGCGGCCCTGCCGGTCACGGCCGGCAGCGCCGCCGCGCAGGACGGGACGGCGCGGCACGGGGCGGCTCAGGAGGCGGGGTCCGCGCGGATTGGCGCCGGGCAGGCCGCCGGGGCCCAGGACATCCGCGCGCGGCTGGAGAAGATACCCGGCCTGAAGGTGGTCTCCGTCACGGACAAGGAGGGGTACCCCTTCTACACCCTGACGTACCGTCAGCCCGTCGACCACAAGCGCCCGCACGGGGCCTCCTTCACCCAGCGTCTGACGCTGTGGCACAAGGCCACCACCAGGCCCACCGTCCTCTACACCACCGGCTACGGCCTGTCCTCCGGCACCACCGCCCTGACCAAGCTCCTCGACGCCAACCAGGTCAGCGTCGAGCACCGCTACTTCCTGGAGTCCCGGCCCCAGGGCGCGGCGGGCGACGACTGGACCAAGATGACCGTCCAGCAGGAGGCCGCCGACGAGCACCGCATCACGCGGGCGCTGCGCGCCGTCGAGCGCGGCAAGTGGCTCGGCACGGGCGCCAGCAAGGGCGGCATGACGGCCACGTACCACGAGCGGTTCTACCCCAAGGACCTGGACGCCGTGGTCGCCTTCGTGGCGCCGAACGACGCGGACAACAAGGACGACTCCGGCTACGAGCGCTTCTTCCGCACCGTCGGCACCAAGGAGTGCCGCGCCGCCCTGAACGCCGTGCAGCGCGAGATGCTCGCCCGCCGCGCCACGCTGCTGCCGAAGTTCGAGGCCGACGCCGAGGCGAACGGCCACACCTTCGAGGAGACCCTCGGCACCACCGACCGCGCCTACGAGTTCGCGGTCCTCGACCAGGTGTGGAACTTCTGGCAGTCGGACACGGCCGACAACTGCGCGACCGTGCCCGACGCGAAGAAGGCCACCGACGACGAGCTGTACGGCTGGTCGAAGAAGCACGGCCTGAGCGTGTACGCCGACGAAGAGCTCGGCACCAACGGCTCCGGCCCCTACTACCGCCAGGCCGCCACCCAGCTCGGCTGGGCCGACCTGAAGTTCGCGCACCTCAAGGGCGTGCGCCACCACCCCGGCCTCTACCAGCCGAACTCCGTGCTGCCCGCCGCCATGCGCGGCTCGTACGAGAACCGGACCGTCGCCGGCGTCGACCGCTGGGTGAGGACGCGGGGCCAGCGGATGATGTTCATCTACGGCGAGAACGACCCGTGGAGCGCGGAGCGGTTCACGCCCAGCCACCGCGACTCGTACCGCTACGTCGTGCCGGGCGCCAACCACGGCGCCTCCATCGCGAAGCTGCCCGAGCCGCAGCAGTCCCGGGTCATTGCCACCGTCAAGCGCTGGGCGGGCCTGAAGTAGCGCCCCCTCGCACCGAGTTGTGCAGGGGCGCGGCCACGGCGAGCCGCGCCCCCGCGCAGAGGCCGAGCAGCAGGCGGGGGTCGGCGAGCTCGACCAGGGCCGCGCCGAGCGCGATACCGAGGGCCGTCGGCGCGAGGACGAGCGTCTGCGCCGTGGCGACGACCCGCCCCGCGAGCGCGTCCGGTGCCGCCCGCTGCACGGCCGTGACCGTGGCGACCAGCATGCACACCAGGCCCGCGCCGTGCGCGAAGCTCCCCGTCAGGACCGGCGCCTCCCAGGGCAGGGCCTGCAGCGCCGCCGCGGCTCCGGTGAGGCCGGTCCCCGCGCCCGCGAGGCACCGTGCGCCGAGCCGCCGCAGCAGCGCGCCCGCCGCGAGCCCGGCCGCGACGGAACCCGCGCCCTGGACCGCGTACAGCACGCCCGTGTACGCGGGGGAGCGGCCGAGGCCCTCCACGAGGGCGTACACCGTGGCGCCGCTGAGCCCCGCCGTCAGCATGGTGAGGCCGCCCGCGAGGACGAGCGGGCGCGGCCGGGCGTCCCGGCGGCCGCCGCCCGGCAGGCCCCGGGTGCCCGGGGAACCGGCCCGCCACAGGTAGCGGGCGCCTTCCGCGGTGCGCCGCCAGGCACCCGCCGCGTCCGGCGCCGGGCGGCGCTCGCGCGCCCGCACGAGCGCGAACAGGCCCGCCGCCAGCAGGAACGTGACCGCGTCGAGCAGCGCCACGAGGCCGCCGCCGTACGCCGCGTACAGGGCCGCGCCGACCGGCGGCGCGACCAGCTTCATGCCCTCGTTCGCCGCCGTCCGCAGGCCGTTGAAGTCCCCGAGCAGCTCCTTGCCGACGGCTCCGGCCGTCAGCGCGGCCTCCGCGGCGTCCGTGACCACGCCGCAGGCCCCGTACACCAGGAGCACCGCGAGGAGCAGCCCCACCCACGCGGCGGAGTCCACCCGCAGCACCACCGGGAGCAGCGCGCCGAGCGCCAGGTTCACGGTGATCAGCAGCGGCCGCCGCCGGACCCGGTCCGCGAGGGTGCCGAGCAGCGGGCCCGCGCACACCGGGAGCCACAGGGCGAGGGAGCACAGCGCCGCCAGGCCGTCCGAGCCGGTGAGGTCCTTCACCCAGACCCCCGCCACCAGCCACAGCGCGGAGCTGCCGAACCCGGAGACCACGACGGCGCCCAGGCACAGCGCCGCGTCCCGGTCCCGCACGACGTGTCCGATCTTCGTTGTCATACGCCCCGATGCTGGGCGTGAGGCGGTGCGTACGGCATCGGGCGGATGCCTCGTCCCGCGGTGAACGACCGCCTGAGGAAAGGGCGATGAGTCCGCGAGCCCGGGGCAGTCAGGTAAGGAGAAGCACCTAGCAACCGGAGGAGACGCCATGCCGGACACGACGAAGCCCGACCCGCAGGAGCTGCCCGACCTCAGGCCGCAGGCCCGGCTCGTGGCGCGCCTCGCCGCCGCCGTGAAGGAGGACCAGCTGGACGACCCGACGCCCTGCCCCGACTACGCGGTGCGCCACCTCCTCGGGCATGTCGTCGGGCTCGCAGAGGCGTTCACGGCCGCCGCGCGCAAGGACTTCGGGCCGAGCACCGACACCTCCCCGACGGCCTCCCTGCCCGACGTGGGCACCGACTGGCGTGACGAACTGCCGCGCCGCGTCGCCGAGTTGGCGGAGGTGTGGCGCGACGCCGCCGCCTGGACCGGGCAGACCCGGGCCGGAGGTGTGGACCTGCCCGCCGAGGTGGCCGGGGTCGTGGCGCTGAACGAACTCGTCGTGCACGGCTGGGACCTGGCGCGGGCCACGGCCCAGGAGTACGCCCCGGACCAGGCGAGCCTCGCAGTCTCCCACGAGCTGCTGTCCGCCTCCGCGGCGGAGCCCCCCGAGGCGCGGGGCTCGATCTTCGGGCCGCCGGTGCCGGTCGCCGCGGACGCGCCCCTCCTCGACCGGGTGGTCGCGCTGAGCGGCCGCGACCCGGGCTGGCGGCCGTAGCACCGGCGCCGGCACCGGTACGCCGTGGCGCGCGGGCCCCGGGCCCCAGCTCCGCGCGCACCCGGCTCCCCGATCTAGGTTGCGTAACTGACTAGGTAGGCATACGGTCTGGTCAGTCGTACGGACGCGCGGGGGGGGCGGGGGGGGGGGGGGGGGGCCCGCGCCGCGGCCGGGGGCCCGCCCCCCCCGCCCACCCCCCCCCCCCGGCCCCCCCCCCCCCCCCCCGCCC
>NZ_JASCXL010000147.1:0-22470 GCF_030010595.1 Streptomyces sp. CC224B
TCGACCGCCCGCGCGGCCGCGGGGGCGCCCGCGGCCGTGGCTGCGGTCCCTCATGCCGTGGCCTCCGCCTTCCGTGCGCTCCCGGGCGCGGTGCGCGGCGCGGGCGGGCGCAGCACCTCGTACTCGTTGAGGTCCACGCGCCGGGTGGCGGCGCGGAACTCCGTGGTGGTGCCGGGCCAGATCGTGGTGTTGACGCCGTGGTCGTCCAGGTACCAGCTCGTGCAGCCGCCGGTGTTCCACACGGTGCGCTTCATGCGGTCCTGCACGCGGCGGGTCCAGGCGTTGACGGCGCTCGGCCGGGCGACGAGGGCGGCCCGGCCGCCGAGCACGTCGAGCTGGCGGAGGTAGTCGGCCAGGTAGTTCAACTGCGACTCGATCATGAGGATCATGGAGGAGTTGCCGAGGCCGGTGTTGGGGCCGATGACGGTGAGGAAGTTGGGGAAGCCCGCCGCGCTCGCGCCGCGCAGCGACTTCATGCCGTCCTTCCAGGTCTCCATGAGCGTGCGGCCGTCGTCGCCCACCACGCGGTCCGCGATCGGCATGTCCGTGACGTGGAAGCCGGTGCCGAAGATGATCGCGTCGACCTCCGCCGCGGTGCCGTCGGCGGCCACGGCGGTGGACCCGCGCACCTCGGCGAGCCCGCTCGCGACGACGTCCACGTGGGGCTGCGCGAGCGCCGGGTAGTAGCTGTTGGAGAGCAGGATGCGCTTGCAGCCTATGCGGTACGTGGGCGTCAGCTTGGCGCGCAGGGCCGGGTCCTTGATGGCCCGGGCCATGTTGCGTTTGGCGAGGCTCTCGACGAGGCCGAGCTCGTTCGGGCGCTTGGTGAACGCCTGCACCTGGAGCTCGCGGATGCCCCACAGCAGGCCGCGGCGCGCGTACGTGGTGAACGGCAGTTGGCGGTGCAGCCAGCGCTCGACGCCGGTGATGGCCCGGTCGGCGCGCGGCAGCACCCACGGCGGTGTGCGCTGGAACAGCGTCAGACGGCGGACGTCGCGCTGGATCTCCGGCACGATCTGGATCGCGGAGGCGCCGGTGCCGACCATGGCAACGCGCTTGCCGCGCAGGTCGTAGCCGTGGTCCCAGCGGGCGGAGTGGAAGACCTTGCCGGGGAAGGACCCGAGGCCCGGGATGTCCGGCGTCCTGGGGTCGGACAGCGGTCCGGTGGCGGAGACGACGACGTCGGCGGTGAGGGTGCCCCGGCTCGTCTCCAGCTCCCACAGCAGCCGCTCGGTGTCCCAGCTCGCCCGCAGCACCTCGGTGTCCAGGCGGATGTGCGGGCGCAGCCGGAAGGTGTCGGCGACCCGCTCCAGGTACTCCCGGATGTGCTCCTGGCCGGAGAAGGCGCGCGGCCAGTCGGGGTTGGGCGCGAAGGAGAACGAGTACAGGTGGGACGGCACGTCGCAGGCGCAGCCGGGGTAGCTGTTGTCGCGCCAGGTGCCGCCCACGGCCCCGGCCCGTTCCAGGACCAGGAAGTCCGTGACGCCCTCGCGGCGCAGCCGGACGGCGGCGCCGATGCCGCCGAACCCGGACCCGATCACCGCCACCCGGACGTGCTCGTGCGCCGCCGCCTGGCGCCGCCGTTCACTGTCGGCCATGCCCCGCCTCCCGAAGTCACGACTCTGCCAGTAATCGCTGGCACAATCGGGAGCGTAGAGCAGGCGCGTACCGATGGGTAGGGGGCGAGGGGGGAAAGTTACCGTCGGTACGGCTCTGGCCGACGCATAGGCTGCGGGGGTGGCGGAAGAAGTGGCGGACGCGGTGACCGGCGGGACGGCAGGGACAGACGGGACGGCAGGGACAGGCGGGGCCAGTGGCTCAGGGGCGGGCGAGTCCCGCGAGGGCGCGGCCCCGGTGCGCGAGTACCGCATGGAGGAGCTGGCCCGCGAGGCCGGGATCACGGTGCGCACCGTGCGCTTCTACCGCGAGCGCGGCCTCATCCCGCCGCCGCGCCGCGAGGGCCGCATCGCCTGGTACGACGACCACCATCTGGCGCGGCTGCGCACCATCGCCGCCCTGCTCGAGCGCGGCCACACGCTCCAGGGCATCGCGGAACTCGCCGAGGCCTTCGAGAAGGGCCGCGACGTCGGGGAACTCCTCGGCATCGACGGCCCGTCGGAGGAGACCCCGGTCCGCCTCACCCCGGAGGAGCTGGCCGACCGCTTCGCGGGCGAGGTCACGCCCGAGAACCTGGCCGCCGCGATGGAGTTCGGCTACCTGGGCACGGACGGCGACGACATCGTGCACATCAGCCGCCGCCTGCTGGACGCCTCGACCACGCTGGTCCGCAAGGGCGTGCCCCTCGTCGCCGTGATGGAGGCGGGGCAGCGCATCCGCGAGCACGCGGACGCTCTGGCCGAGCTGCTGCTCTCCTTCACCCTGGAGCACGCCGCCGAGCACCCGGAGCTGACGGTGGAGGAGCTGCGCCCGCTGGCCAAGAGCGTGGTCGAGGCGGAGCTGTCCCTGGCACTGGACCGGCGCCTGCACCAGGCGTGACACCGGACGCCCGGCCGGGCCCGGTGGCTCAGGCCGGCAGCCACCAGCGGGCCTTGTAGATGCCGCCGCCGGCCAGCCGGTACGTGCCCGTCGGCCGGTGCACGCTCACCCGCGTCGTCCACCAGGTCTCCTCCAGGCCGCTCTCCGGCACGGTGGAGAGGACCTGCCCGGCGCGCGGGTCGTTGCCCACGGCCTTCACCTTGGCCCGGTCGATCAGCTCGTGCCCGGCGTAGTTCCGATGGAACGCCCCGGTCCGCTTCTCGTACTGGAACACGGACGCGTTGGTCGTCACCCACAGCCGCCCCGGGCGCCCCGCCACCGGGAACAGGTCGTGGCCGCCCGCCGTCCTGCCCGGCACGGCCACCGGCAGCGGGGTGGCGAAGGCCTGGTCGAGCGCGGGCCGCGCGGGCGTGCCGCGCACCCGGTAGGCGACCAGCTCGTCGTCGCCGACCGCCCACAGGACGCGGCGGGTGCGGTCCCAGTGCAGGCCGTGCGCGCCCTTCAGGCGGGCCTCGGCGTACCGCGTGGCGTCCGGCCCGGACGAGGCGGCGTACAGGCGCACCAGCGCGCCGGTGCTGCACGCGACCGCGACGTTGCCGTCGGGCAGGACCTCGGCGCTGTGCGGGTTGAACAGGTCGTCGCCGGGGCCGAGCGCGGCGCCCCAGTGGCGGCGGCCCGACGGGTACTCCACCGCGGCCACGAACCCGAAGGACGCCGTCGTCAGGACCAGGGTCCGGCCCCGGTGCCGCCGCGGCTTGGCCTCGCAGGGGTAGACCCAGCTCTCCTCCGGCCGCAGGTCCGCCCAGCGCGGGTCGCCCAGCGGCGAGAACGCCCAGCGCACCACGGACGGATCGGCCACCGGGTCCCACTCCCGGCGCCGCGGGTCCAGGACGAGCAGGCGCCTGCTCGCCTGCTCGGTCACCAGGACGGGCGGGGTACCCGGGGGAACACCACCCGGGCCGCCCCCGCCGCGCACGGCCTCGGCGGGGGACGCACCGCCGCTCACGGCCCCGGCAGGCGACGCACCCAGCGCGCCCGCGCCCGCGACGGCCGCCGCCGTGATCAGAAACCCGCGTCTGGACAGTCCGGCAGCCATGAAGTCCCCTCACCCGGCAGGCGGTTGGCACGCTCGCCATGTACGCGACCGCAATCTGCCACGGCCCCCGGCGCGGGGACAGTGCCGCGCCGGACTTTCACCGGGGCGCGACCCGTTCGGGGCCGGCCGTTCACGCGCCGCCGGCGCGGCGCGCCGGTGACGTCACTAGTAGACGAGGGCGTCACTCGTGGACGAGGGGCATCACGCGAAGACGCGGACGTCACTCGTAGACGGCGGGCATCACGCGAAGACGCGGACGTCACTCGCAAAAAGGAACATCACTCGTAGACGACGGTCACCGGGGCGTGGTCCGACCAGCGCTCGGCGTGCGTCGCGGCGCGCTCCACGCAGGCCTTGACCGCGCGGCCCGCGAGGCCGGGCGTCGCGACGTGGTAGTCGATGCGCCAGCCCGTGTCGTTGTCGAATGCGCGCCCCCGGTAGGACCACCACGAATACGGACCCTCCACACCCGGGTGCAGGGCGCGCACGACGTCCTCGTACGCGGTGAAGACGTCCGACATCCAGGCGCGCTCCTCCGGCAGGAACCCGGAGTTCTTCTTGTTGCCCCGCCAGTTCCTGAGGTCCGCCTCCTGGTGGGCGATGTTCCAGTCGCCGCAGACGAGGACCTCGCGCCCGTCGGCGGCGGCGCGCTCCTTGAGCTCCTTCAGATACGGCAGGAACTCCCCCATGAAACGGTACTTCTCGTCCTGCCGCTCGGTGCCGACCTCGCCCGAGGGCAGGTACAGGCTCGCCACCGTGACGCCGGGCAGGTCCGCCTCCACGTAGCGCCCGCTGCCGTCGAACTCGGCCGACCCGAAGCCGACCCGGACCCGCTCCGGCTCGCGGCGCGTGTACAGCGAGACACCGGCGCGGCCCTTCGCCGCGGCCGGGGCGTGCGTCACGAACCAGCCCTCAGGCGCGCGGACCCCGTCCGGGAGCTGCTGCGGCTCGGCGCGCACCTCTTGCAGGCACAGCACGTCGGCGCCGGTCCCGGCGAGCCACTCCACGAACCCCTTCTTGGCGGCGGCCCGCAGCCCGTTCACATTCACGCTGGTCACAGTGAGCATCCCGGCACCCTACCGGCACACTGGACAGGGCCCCGCCACGCCTCCGGACCACCACCGCACCACGTAGGAATACGATGACCAGCATGAACATACGCCGCGTCGCCTTCGACCACCCCGACGCCGTCAAGCTCAACGACCGCGTCCAGGCCGAGTACGCCGAGCGCTACGGCGACGAGGGCGACGTCACGCCCCTCGACGCGTCCATGTTCCGGCCGCCGCGCGGCCTGTACCTCATCGCGTACGACGCCGCGGACGCGCCGGTGGCGACGGGCGGCTGGCGCGCGATGGACGAGAACGGCGAGGGCTACGCGGACGGCGACGCCGAGATCAAGCGCATGTACGTGGTGCCGGAGGCGCGCGGCCTCGGGCTCGCGCGGCGCATCCTGGCCGCGCTGGAGGAGGACGCCCGCGAGGCGGGGCGGCTGCGGATGGTCCTGGAGACCGGCACGAAGCAGCCCGAGGCGATCGGCCTGTACACCTCCAGCGGCTACGACCTCTGCCCCCGCTTCGGCTACTACCGCTTCCACACCCTGAGCCGCTGCTACGCCAAGCCCCTCCGCTGACCGCCCCCGACCCACCCGTAACACCCGACTCCGCCGCCGCAGGGTGGGCACAGCCCCAGGTGCCGAGCGACTGTCTCACCAGGGCCGGCAGCAGGCAGCCGGGCCGAGCCGGGGCAAGGGCCGCGCCCAGGGCCGACCCGGCGCCCAGCCGGGGCAGGCACGGCGCCCAGCCCGGAGGGCACGGCCCCCGGCCGAAGGGGCCAAGGCGCCGCGGAGGGGTGCCTCACCCCTCCGCCGCCAGCGCGGCCACCTCCCCCCGAGCCCGCGCCAGCCCCCGCACCGCCGCCTCCCGGAACCGCCCCAGCCCCGCCACGTCCCCCGCCCGCGTGAACTCGGCCCGCACCACCCGGACCTCCCCCTCCGCAACCCCGAGGTTCACGAAGTACGCCCGCAGATAGGGCACCTGGAAGTCCCACCCGGCACGCGGCGCCCCCGCCCCGTAACCGCCCCCGCACGCCGCGACCACCACCACCCGCACCCCCGCGAGCAGCGACCCCCCGCCGTCCGGGTCGACGTACGCGCCGGGGAAGGTGATCCGGTCGATCCACGCCTTCAGGGCGGCGGGCACGGAGAAGTTGTACATGGGCGCGCCGACGAGCAGCGTCGTGGCCTCCCGCACCTCCGTGATCAGCGGCAGCGACACCGCCCACTCCCGCTCCTCGTCGGCCCCCTCGGCCAGCGCCGCGACCTTCTCCGGCGGCACCACGCCGTGCCGCTCGACCCGGGTGCCGAGCGAGACGTACCCCTGGCCGAGCGGCGGCACGGGCGCGGCGGCCAGGTCGCGGTACCGGCGGACGCCGTCCGGGTGCCGGGCCAGCCAGCCCCGCGCGTACGCGGCCCCCAGCTCCCTGGTCACCGACCCCGCGCGCCGGTCGGCGCTGGAGTCCACCTGCAGCAGGACGGGCGCCCCGGCCCGGCCCCGATCGGTCATGGTCCTCACTCCTGTCACCTCATGGCGGTTCGCTCCGTCAAGGCCGTGACGGGGCGGACCGGAGAAAGGTGACCGATGGCGGAAGAGGACGGGCGGCGCGAGCAGGACGGGCGGCGCGAGCAGGACGGGCGGCAGGAGCAGGACGGGCGGCAGGAGCAGAACGGGCGGCACGAGCAGGACGGGCGGCAGGACCTGGCGGCCCGCTTCGAGGCCCACCGCGGGCGGCTGCGCGCGGTCGCGTACCGCATGCTCGGCTCCGCCGCCGAGGCCGACGACGCCGTCCAGGAGACCTGGCTGCGGCTGGCCCGCACCGACGTCGGCGCGGTGTCGAACCTGGCCGGATGGCTGACGACGGTCGTCTCGCGCGTCTGCCTGGACACGCTGCGTACGCGTGCCGCGCGGCGGGAGGAGTTCCTGTCCGACGAGGGCGCCCTCGACCGCGTGCCCGCCCCGGACGCGCCCTGCCCCGAGGAGGAGGCCGTCCTGGTGGAGTCCGTCGGCCGCGCCCTGCTCGTGGTCCTGGACACCCTCGGTCCCGCCGAGCGCGTGGCGTTCGTGCTGCACGACTCCTTCGCGGTGCCCTTCGACCGGATCGCGCCCATCGTGGAGCGCTCCCCGGTCGCCACGAAGAAGCTGGCGAGCCGCGCCCGCCACAAGGTGCGTGGCACCCCGGCCGGGCCCGCCGCGGAGCCGGCCCGCGGCCGCCACGTCGTCGAGGCCTTCCTCGCCGCGGCCCGCGGCGGCGACCTGACGGCCCTGCTCGCGGTCCTGGCCCCGGACGTGGTCCGCCGCGCCGACGCCGCGGCGCTGCCCCCGGGCGCCCCGGCGGAGATCCGCGGCGCCGAGGCCGTGGCCCGCGAGACGGTCCTGCTCACCGGCAACGCCCGGGCCGCCGCCGTGGCCCTGGTCGACGGCCGCCCCGGCCTGGTGGTGGCGCCCGGTGGCCGGCTCCGGTGCGCCCTCACCGTCACGGTCGAGGCCGGCCGGGTCACGGCGTACGACGTCATCACGTCCCCGGCCCGCCTGCGCGCCCTCGACCTCGCGGTCCTGGAGACCTGACGGCCCGTACGGCCCCGCTCCGGACCCGGCGGCCCAGCGGGGCGCTGTCGCGCAACGCGAAGATCCCGCCCGATCTTCCGATCGGACGGGATCTTCATGTGCAGTGGACCTGAGGGGATTTGAACCCCTGGCCCCCTCGATGCGAACGAGGTGCGCTACCGGACTGCGCCACAGGCCCTTGCAACGAGTGAAACTCTAGCACCCCCACCCGGGTGCTTGGAAATCCGTTCCCCCGCTGGTCAGCCACCGGGAGGGACCGGGTGCCGCGGGTGTGCCGTGGCTCACTCGTTCGCGGCGCGGGGGCGGCCGTCCGCCGCGTCGTCGTACTGGTCGAAGAGCGGGGTGCGGCCGCGCTCGCGGGAGCGGCGGGCGGAGGCCGCGCGGCGGGCGTCGCTGCGCGCGTCGTCGGCGGCCGGGGGCCGCGCCTCCGCCTTCTCCGGCTCGGCGTGCCGCTCCGGCGCCGGGTGCTCCGCCGCCTCCCCGGCGGCCGGTTCCACCGTGCTCGACCGGGCCGAGCTCCAGGTGTCGGGCGCGCCCAGGTCGACGCTTCCGGGGGCGCGCGGGGCGACCGGGGCCGTCACGTACGTCGGCAGCGGCACCGGGACCGGGTCCCAGCTCTCGCCCTGCCCGGGGGTGCGCCGCTCGCGCTGCTGGTCCACCCACTCGGCGTGGTCGGTCTGCTCGACCAGCGCCCGGCGGTCGGCGGCGAGCGCGGCGAGTCCCGGCTCGGGCTCCGCGACGGGCTCCGGCTCGGCGGGTTCGGGCTCCTGCTCGTGCCGGTGCGGCTGCCGCTCGCGCAGCCGCTGCGCGGCGGCCTCGGCGCGGCGCCGGTCCATCACGTACGTGAACCGCCGCCGCTCCTGGCGCCGCAGATAGACGATGTACGCGCTCAGCAGCGCCGCGGGCACGCCGGGCGCCCACAGGAACGCGACCCCGCCGACGGCGGCGACGACCGCGCCGAGCGTGAAGGCGAGGAAGAGCATCACGGTGGTGCGGCGTCGGCGCGCGAGCACCTTCGAGCGCCGGGCGCGCGCGGCGGCCTCGGCGGCGCGGCGTCCTGCCTGCCGCTCGTCGCCCTGCCGCCCCGCCCCCGACTGGGCGGGGACCGGCGCCCGGGCGCCCGGGCGCTGCGCGTGGTCGGCGGCCCGGCTGTGCGGAACACGGCGCTCGCGCTGGTCCTCCGCGTCTTCCGGGCCGGGGGCGGGGTCCGGCGCCTGGGCTTCGGGGGACGGTTCCGTCGGGGGCCGGGTGCGCTGCCGCCCTGGCGCCCGGCCGCGGGGCTCGGTCGCCACCCCCTCGTCGGGGAGCATGGCGAAGGCCCGGACGTCCACCGAGTCGGTGACGGCGTCCGGGTCGGCGCGCGACTCCTCCTCCTCGGACGGATCGGGCGTGCGCGCCTGCAGGTCCTTGGCGTACCGGCGCTCCATACCCGCTCGTCCGGACAGCAGCCGGATGGCGGTGCTGAAGCGTTCCGTCGGACGGGCTTCATTGAGCTCGTCCTGCCTACGGAGCCACATCGGCACCAAGTAGGCGGCCCAGGCCCCGACGATGACTGCGTAGAAGAGGCCGCTGCTGCTCACGCCTCACACGGTAGAGGGGTTTTGTCGAGGCCATCCGCCAATTGGGCCGGTGTGTCGCACGATCTGGCTGATATCTCAAACTTTTTTTGCGACTGGTGCGATCAACAGGCCGCTCCCCCAAGGCTTTTAACGGAGGCTCATCCGCGTTTTTCGAACAGGTATTTCAATTATGAGAGAGGCAGCATCACGCCTCCGGGGGCGCGCGGCCCGCCCCAACTCGCGCTGCCCGCACCCCTAAGCGCCTGGTGGGGGCGGCGCCCGCGCCCCCGCGTGGGCGCCGCGCTACGCGGTGTGGCGGGGCCGCGCCTGGTGCCAGCGGTGCAACAGCCCCTCCGGGACCTCCTCCGCGGTGAGCGCGAACACGAGGTGGTCGCGCCAGGCGCCGTCGATGTGAAGATATCGTGGACGAAGCCCTTCCTCGCGGAATCCGAGCTTCTCCACCACCCGGCGGCTCGGCGTGTTCTCCGGCCGGATGCACACCTCGATCCGGTGCAGGCCCACCGTACGGAAGCAGTGGTCGACGACGAGCGCGACGGCGGTCGGCATCACCCCGCGCCCCGCGACGGACTCGTCCACCCAGTAGCCGACGTGCCCCGAGCACATCGACCCCCAGGTGATCCCGGCGACCGTCAACTGCCCGACGAGCCGCCCCCGGTAGTCGATGACGAACGGCAGCATCCGCCCCGCGCCGGCCTCCGCCCGCAGGTGCCGCACCATCTGCCGGTACGTGGGCCGGTGCGCGGCCGGGCCGCCGGGCGCGGGCGGCGGGATGGTGGCCTCCCAGGGGCGCAGCCAGTCGCGGTTGCGCCGGTTGACCTCGCGCCAGGCCCGCTGGTCGCGCAGCTTTATGGGGCGGAGGGTGACGTCACCGTCCGTCAGCTCGGCGGGCCAGGCGGGGCCGTTCAGCTCGCACCCCCGTCGGTCCGGGGGTGGTCGCCGCCGCGCACCTGGTCGACGGCGTGGACGAGGAGCGGGCGCAGGACCTCCAGACCGTCGCGTACGCCGCCGCTCGACCCGGGCAGGTTCACGATGAGGGTCCGGCCCGCGACCCCGGCCAGGCCCCGGGAGAGCGCGGCCGTGGCCACCTTCCCGCGGCCGTACGCGCGGATCGCCTCCGGGATGCCGGGCACCTCGCGGTCGAGGACGGCGCGGGTGGCCTCGGGCGTGCGGTCGGTGGGCGAGATGCCGGTGCCGCCGGTGGTGAGGATGACGTCGTACCCGGCCTCGACCCCGGCGCGCAGCGCCTGCTCCACGGGGTCCCCGTCGGGCACGACCCGGGGCCCGTCGACGGCGAACCCGAGCGCGGTGAGCCCTTCGGCGAGGAGGGGGCCGCCCTTGTCGGCGTAGACCCCGGCGGCGGCACGGTTGGACGCGGTGACGACGAGGGCGCGGTAGGGGGCGCGCGCGGCGCCTTCCGCGGCGCCGGGGGCGCCGTGTGCGCCGGGCGTGGCGCTCATGCCCCGGCTCCCTCGCGGGTCCACGTGCCGGACTTGCCGCCCGTCTTCTCCTCCACCCGTACATCCGTGATGACGGCCCCCTTGTCGACGGCCTTCACCATGTCGACGACCGTGAGCGCGGCGACGCTCACCGCCGTGAGGGCCTCCATCTCCACGCCCGTGCGGTCCGTCGTCCTCACCGTGGCGGTGATCTCCACGGCGTCGTCCGCGACGGACAGCTCGACCTGCACGCCGGAGACGGCCAGCGGGTGGCAGAGCGGGATCAGGTCGGGGGTGCGCTTGGCACCCATGATGCCCGCGATCCGGGCGGTCGCCAGGGCGTCGCCCTTCGGCACGCCCTCGCCGCGCAGCAGCTCGATCACGCGTGGCGCGACCAGGACGCGGCCGCCGGCGCGCGCGGTCCGCGTGGTCACGTCCTTCTCGGATACGTCGACCATGCGGGCGGCGCCCGCCTCGTCGATGTGCGTCAGTCCCTGCTGGGTGCTCATGTGCTGTGGCGCTCCTGGTCCGGGCCCCGCGCGGGCGCGCGGCCTGCTGTGCGCGACACCGTACCCCCCGCCCGTCGCGCGTGACCGACCCACCCGAGCCGGGCGCTCTCTCCCCCGCCGGGTCATTCTCCCCCCGCCGGGTCATTCTCCCCCCGCCGGGCCGGGTGCGGCACGGGTCCCGCGCGGCCGTGCCGCGCCCCGGGCCGGGCGTCAGCCCAGGAGCACCACGTCGACCTCGGCGCCCGGCTCGACCGACGTCGCGGCCTCGGGCACGACGATCAGCGCGTCCGCCTGCGCGAGGGCGGCGACGAGGTGGGACCCGGCGCCGCCGACGGGCGCCACGGTGCCGGCGGCGGCGTCGTGGCGGCCGCGCAGGAACTGGCGCTTCCCGGACGGCGACCGGAGCGCTTCGGGGGCCTCCAGGCGGGCGCGCGCGGTGGGCCGGTGCACGTCCGGGAGCCCCATCAGCGCCCGCACGGCGGGCCGGACGAACAGCTCGAAGGAGACGTACGCCGACACGGGGTTGCCCGGCAGCGCCAGCAGCGGGGTGTGGTCGGGGCCGATCGCGCCGAAGCCCTGCGGCTTGCCCGGCTGCATGGCGAGCCTGCGGAACTCCACGCCGCCGCCCGCCCCCAGGCCCCCCTCGTCGTCCGGGTCGCCGACGGCCGAGAGTGCCTCCTTCACGACGTCGTACGCGCCCACGCTGACGCCCCCCGTGGTGACCACCAGGTCGGCGCGGATGAGCTGGTCCTCGATGGTGGCGCGCAGGGTCTCGGCGTCGTCGGCGACCGCGCCCACGCGGTAGGCGATCGCCCCGGCCTCGCGGGCGGCGGCCGTGAGGGAGAAGCTGTTGGAGTCGTAGATCTGGCCGGTGGCCAACGGCTCGCCGGGCTGCACCAGTTCGCTGCCGGTGGACAGGACGACCACGCGCGGGCGCGGGCGCACCGTGACCGTGCCGCGGCCGATCGCCGCGAGCAGGGCGATCTGCGGGGCGCCGAGGACCGTGCCGGCGCTCAGGGCGCGGTCGCCCGCCCGGACGTCGCTGCCGCGCGCGCGGACGTGGGCGCCCGCCTGCGCCGGGCGGTACACCCGGACCTCTCCGGAGGCGCCCTCGGGGGCCGCGCTGTGGGCGCGCATGCCGGAGACGGGGCCGTCGCCGAGCCCGCCGTCGGTCCACTCCACGGGCACCACGGCCTCGGCGCCGGGCGGCAGCGGGGCGCCGGTCATGATGCGGGCGGCCTGGCCGGGGCCGACGGTGGGCTGCGCGCCCTGCCCGGCGGCGACGTCCCCGACCACGGTCAGGACGGCGGGGAACTCCTCGGCCGCGCCCGCGACGTCGGCGGTCCGCACCGCGTACCCGTCCATGGAGCTGTTGTCGAAGGGCGGCAGCGACACGGGCACCGTGACGTCCTCGACCAGGACGCAGCCCTGGGCGTCGAGGAGCTGGAGCTCGATGGGCTCCAGCGGGCGGACGGCGGCCAGGATGTCCTCCAGGTGCTCGTCCACCGACCAGACCGGGCCCGGGCCGGAGCCCGGGGTGCCGTGGCCGGTGTCCTGCCCGTGGGGCGCCCGGGTGCCGTCGTGCGTCGTCGTGCCGCTGCTGCTCACGTGCTACATCTCCTCGGTGACGTAACTGCGAAGCCAGGCCTTGAAGTCCGGGCCCAGGTCTTCACGTTCGCACGCGAGTCTGACAATGGCACGCAGATAGTCGCCACGGTCCCCGGTGTCATAGCGGCGGCCCTGGAAGACCACGCCGTGCACCGGACCGGCGACCTTCTCGTCCGCGGCGAGCTGCTGGAGCGCGTCGGTGAGCTGGATCTCGCCGCCGCGGCCGGGCTCGGTGGTGCGCAGGACGTCGAAGATGTGCGGGTCGAGGACGTAGCGGCCGATGATCGCGTAGTTCGACGGGGCGTCCGCCGTCTCCGGCTTCTCGACCAGGTCGGTCACCTTCACGACGTCGCCGTCGCCGGTGGCCTCGACGGCCGCGCAGCCGTAGAGGTGGATCTGCTCGGGCGCGACCTCCATCAGCGCGATGACGCTGCCGCCGCGCTGCTCCTGGACGTCGACCATGCGCGAGAGCAGCGGGTCGCGCGGGTCGATCAGGTCGTCGCCGAGGAGGACGGCGAAGGGCTCGCGGCCCACGTGCGGGGCGGCGCACAGGACGGCGTGACCGAGTCCCCTGGGGTCGCCCTGGCGGACGTAGTGCATGGTGGCCAGGTCGCTGGACTCCCTCACCCGTGCCAGCCGGGACTCGTCGCCCTTCTTCTCCAGGGCCGACTCGAGCTCGTAGTTGCGGTCGAAGTGGTCCTCCAGGGGGCGTTTGTTGCGGCCCGTGACCATGAGGACGTCGTTCAGGCCCGCGGCGACGGCCTCTTCCACCACGTACTGGATCGCCGGCTTGTCGACGACCGGCAGCATCTCCTTGGGAGTGGCCTTGGTGGCGGGCAAGAAGCGCGTACCAAGACCTGCTGCTGGGATGACAGCCTTGGTGATCTTGGGGTGAGACTCAGTCATGCCCGTCACCATATCCGGTGCCTATGTCTTGAATCGGTGGCTCCGGAATATTCAGCCCACATGTGAGCGGAATAGGAAGGATGTGTGAGTTCGCCATGGACCAACCCGGCTCGGACAAGGGAAGCAAGCGCACCTTGCGCGCAGAGATCCTCGCGGTGAGGGGACGGTTGCCGGAGGGTGACGCGAAGGAGGCGGCCGCGCGCCTCGCCCGCCGCGCGCTGGAGCTGCCCGAGCTGGCCGCGGCCCGCACGGTCGCCGCCTACGTCTCCGTGGGCGGTGAACCGGGCACCCACGCGCTCCTGGACACCCTCCACGCGCGCGGGACCCGCGTCCTGCTGCCGGCGCTGCTCCCGGACAACGACCTGGACTGGGCAGCGTACGCCGGACCGGACTCGCTGGCCCGCGTCCAGCACCGGGGGAAGATCGCCCTCCTGGAGCCCACCGGGCCGCGCCTCGGCCCGGACGCCGTCCTGGAGGCCGACGCCGTGCTCCTGCCGGGGCTCGCGGTGGACGAGCGCGGGATGCGCCTCGGGCGCGGCGGAGGCTCCTACGACCGGGTCCTGGCCCGGCTCGAGCGGGCGGGCGCCGATCCGGCGCTCGTGGTGCTCCTGTACGACACGGAAGTGGTCGTGCGCGTCCCCAGGGAAGCGCACGACCGCCCGGTGCGCGCCGTCGTGACGCCCTCGGGGGTGCGCCGCTTCGGCTGACGCCGGCGGTGGCCGGCCCGTGGCGGGAGCCGGCGCCGTCGCCGACGGCCCCCCGTGACGGCCCTGGGCAACGCGAAAGGGCCCTCCACGCGCGCGTGGAGGGCCCTTTCCGTGTCACCTGCCCGTCAGGGCTTCAGCACCAGGGTGTCGCTGGTGCTGTCGTCGACCGCCTTCTTGGAGTAGGACCACGGCAACAGCTCGCCCTTGACCCACTTGCTGGTCTGGTCGGTGTAGTGGTCGCTGTAGGCGTGGCCGGAGGCACCGGTGAGGTTGATCCACCTGGACTTGTCGAAGTCCTTCAGGTTCACGACCATCCGCATCGACGGCACCCAGATGACGCCGTAGCCGCCCGCCGCGTTCCAGCCGGTGGCGTTGACCGTGGCCTCGCCGCCGCCGAGCTTCCAGGGGCCGCGGTTGAGCACCCACTTCAGCCAGCCCGGGCCCTCGGTGCCGAGGGTCTGGTTCTTCAGCTCCAGGCGGTGCAGCCGGCCCCAGGTCCAGGTGTCGATGTCCTTGCCGAGCTTCGCGGTCAGGTCCCAGCGGGCGTCCTTCATGGCGCGCGCGAAGAGCTGGTCGCGGTTCTTGGTCTCCGCGTCCGTGCGGCTGCCCGGCGTCTTCCACCAGTCGTTCTTCTCGTCGTCCAGGATCTTGCGGATGACCTCGAAGTAGCGGTCGCCGCCGTCGGGCTGCGCCGACTCCGGGTCGCGCTGGCCGCACTCGCGCACGGTCTTCGCCTCGTCGGCCGGGCCGGTCTGGGTGGCGGGCTTCACGCTCAGGCACTGGCCCTTGACGCGCAGCTCCTTGGGCAGCTTGTTGCCGATGGAGAGCTGGAGGATGCTGCGCCACACCGCGTTGAAGTAGGCAGCCGCCTGCGAGTCGGCGTCCTGGGTGTAGTCCCAGCCCTCCAGGAGCTTCTGCGCCTCCCGGACGTGCTTGTCGCCGATGTCGACCTTCAGCAGCCTGGGCACGAGCAGGCGTGCGATCTCGCTGCTGTTGTCGGTCTGCATCAGCCGCATGTCCTCCGTGGAGATCTTGCCGCCGTTCTTCGTCTTGGCCTTGATCAGGTCCTCGATGCGCTGGCTGCGCGCGCCGTAGCCCCAGTCCGTCGTGAGCTTGTACGGGTACTTCTTGCTGTCGACGACGGCCTGGTTGGCGGTGACGATGTAGCCGCGCTCGGGGTCGTACTCCCAGGGCAGCTCGTCCTGCTCGATGTAGCCGTCCCAGCGGTACTTCGGGTCCCAGCCGGGGGCCGGCAGGGAGCCGTCGCCCTTCCCGCGCGTGGGGATCTTCCCGGGGGCCTGGTAGCCGATGTGGCCCTCGGTGTCGGCGTAGATCAGGTTCTGCGAGGGCACCTCGAAGGAGCGGGCGGCCTTGCGGAAGTCCTGGAAGTCCTTGGCGCGGTTGAGCTCGAAGACGGCGTCCATGGACTTGCCGGGCTCAAGGGCGGTCCAGCGCAGCGCGACGCCGTAGCCGTCGCCGCGGTCCGGGGCCGCCGCGTCGACCTGGGCCTTCCTGCCGACCTTGACCAGCTCGTCGTCGCGGTCGGAGATCAGCGGGCCGTTGTTGGTCTCCCGGACGGTGATCGTCTTGGTCTTGCCGCCCGCGACCTTGATCTTCTCCTCGCGGGAGACGAAGGGCTTCACCTTGCCGCCGTACTGGTAGCCGTCGGCGGTGAACTTCTCCAGGTACAGGTCGGTGACGTCGGCGCCCAGGTTCGTCATGCCCCAGGCGATGTCCTGGTTGTGGCCGATGACCACGCCCGGCATGCCGGAGAAGGTGTAGCCGCTGACGTCGTACGGGCACTGCGCCGAGACCGACCGGCAGTGCAGGCCCATCTGGTACCAGACGGAGGGGAGCTGCGGCGCCAGGTGCGGGTCGTTGGCGAGCAGGGGCTTGCCGGTGATGGTGTGGTCGCCGGAGACCACCCAGGAGTTGGAGCCGATGCCGTTGCCGTTCGAGCCGAGGCCCGCGTCCGGGACCTTGTCGAGCACGTCGGAGAGGCCCGAGAGCTGCGCCTGGTAGCCGCTGGGGGCCTGGGCGTTGCCCGCGACACCGGTGCCGGCCGTGCCGCCGGTCCCGGTACCGCCGGTGCCCGTGCCACCCGTGCCCGTGCCACCCGTGCCCGTGCCGCCGGTGCCCGCCGCGCCTCCGGTACCGGTACCGCCGGTACCAGTGCCGCCGGTGCCGGTGCCGGAGCCCGTGCCAGTACCCGTACCGGTACCCGTACCGCCCGTGCCGGTCCCCGACTGGCTGTCCGGCACGTCCCGGTCGGTGAACTTCTCGGTGACGGCGTCGTAGCCGCCCTCCTGGACGATCGGCTTGTTCCGGTCGTACGGGTAGTCCGGGTACAGGTCCTTGATCTGCGACGGGCCGAGACGGCTCGTCATCAGGGCGCGGTCGATCTCGTCCTGCATGTTGCCGCGCAGGTCCCAGGCCATGGCCTTGAGCCAGGCCACCGAGTCGACGGGCGTCCACTTCTCGGGCTTGTAGTCGTTCTCGAACTCGAGCGCCGCGTACTCGAGGGAGATGTCCTTGCCCTGCTTGCCGTCGAGATAGGCGTTGACCCCCTTGGCGTACGCCTGGAGGTACTTCTTCGTCGCGGGCGAGAGCTTGGAGTCGTACTCCTTCTCGGCCACCCGGTGCCAGCCCAGGGTGCGCAGGAACTCATCGGTCTTGACCTGGCTCTTGCCGAACATCTCGGAGAGCCGCCCGGAGGTCATATGGCGGCGGACGTCCATCTCCCAGAAGCGGTCCT
The DNA here is from genome assembly GCF_030010595.1 of Streptomyces sp. CC224B. Classification (NCBI taxonomy): domain Bacteria; kingdom Bacillati; phylum Actinomycetota; class Actinomycetes; order Kitasatosporales; family Streptomycetaceae; genus Streptomyces; species Streptomyces sp. CC224B. Next base: position 16,714 of record NZ_JASCXL010000147.1, read on the forward strand.
GCGCCTGCACGAACCCCTGGGCCATGAACAGGTCCTCAGGGGTCTCGGCGTAGACCTGCGGGATGCCGTTGCCGTCGCGCTTGACGTCGACCGGCCCCTTCAGGCCGTCGATGTCGATCGTGCCCTTGGTCTGCGGGAAGGAGGCGCGGACGGTGCTGACGCTCCAGTACGCGCCGAACCCGATGCCTCCCACGACGGCCAGGACCAGGACGATCACGATCAGTCGGGCTCGGCGCCCCTTCTTCTTGCCGGACTTCCGGCCGGAAGAGGCGGTGGTGTTGGAGGGCATCGCTGTCCTTGCTGTCCTTCGCGAGCGGCAGGTCGGTGCTTGTGCGGGTCCTGGGAGTGCTGGAGCAACCATAGGCGCAGCGGGATACGGCCCCGGACGCGGTGTCCGAAACCAGTATCGAACGCACGGTCGACAGGGTGGGCGGGGCGCGGGAAACGCGTCAAGACGGCGTTAACGTTTAGGTAAAGTAACGAAGTACATGGCTCGCACGACGGAAGGAACGGCCCCTGTCTGTCCACGACCTCAACCAGCTTCTGCTCGTCTGCTCACTCGTCCTGCTCGTCGCCGTGGCCGCCGTGCGCGTCTCCTCGCGCAGCGGTCTGCCCAGCCTGCTGCTCTACCTCGGCATCGGCGTGGTGATGGGCCAGGACGGCATCGGCAACGTCACCTTCAACGACGCGCAACTGACCCAGGTGATCGGCTATGCCGCCCTCGTCGTGATCCTGGCCGAGGGCGGCCTCGGCACCAAGTGGTCTGAGATAAAACCCGTCCTTCCCGCGGCGGCGTCCCTGGCGCTCGTGGGCGTCGCGGCGAGCGTCGGAGTCACCGCCGCGGGAGCGCACTACCTGGTCGGGCTCGACTGGCGGCAGGCGTTCATCATCGGCGCGGTGGTGTCCTCCACGGACGCGGCCGCCGTCTTCTCCGTGCTGCGCCGCGTCCCGCTGCCCTCCCGGGTGACCGGCGTCCTGGAGGCCGAGTCCGGCTTCAACGACGCCCCCGTGGTGATCCTGGTCGTGGCCTTCTCCACCGCGGGCCCCGTGGAGCACTGGTACGTCCTGATCGGCGAGATAGCCCTGGAACTGGCCATCGGCGCCGCCATCGGCCTCTCGGTGGGCTGGCTGGGCTCCTACGGCCTGCGGCGCGTGGCCCTGCCCGCGTCCGGCCTCTACCCGATCGCGGTGATGGCCATCGCGGTGGCCGCCTACGCGGCCGGGGCCATGGCCCACGGCAGCGGCTTCCTCGCCGTGTACCTGGCGGCGATGGTCCTCGGCAACGCCAAGCTGCCGCACTGGCCCGCCACCCGGGGCTTCGCCGAAGGGGTGGGCTGGATCGCGCAGATCGGCATGTTCGTGCTGCTCGGCCTGCTCGTCACGCCGCACACGCTGCTCGACGACATCCTGCCCGCGGTGATCACCGGGCTCGTCCTCACGCTCGTCGCCCGGCCCGTGTCGGTCTTTCTGAGCATGGTGCCCTTCTCGATGCCCTGGCAGGAGAAGGCCCTGATGTCCTGGGCCGGCCTGCGCGGCGCGGTGCCCATCATCCTGGCCACCATCCCGATGGTGAACGGCGTCGAGAACAACGAGGAGATCTTCAACATCGTCTTCGTCCTGGTCGTCGTCTACACCCTGGTGCAGGGCCCCACGCTGCCGGGCCTCGCCCGGCTGCTCGGCCTCGGCAAGGGCGGGGGCCCCTCGGACCTCGGCATCGAGTCGGCCCCCCTGGAGCGGCTGCGCGGCCACCTGCTGTCCGTACCCGTACCGGACGGCTCACGGCTGCACGGCGTCGAGATCAACGAGCTGCGGCTGCCCGCGGGCTCGGCCGTCACCCTGGTCGTCCGGGAGGGCACCTCGTTCGTGCCGCTGCCGACGACCGTGCTGCGCCGCGGCGACGAGCTCCTGGTGGTGGCGACGGAACCGGCCCGCGACGCCGCGGAACGCCGCCTGCGCGCGGTCTCGCAGGGCGGCAAGCTGGCGGGGTGGCTGGGGGTGAACGGGGGGCAGCGGTAGGGCTGGGGGTTTGGTGGGGTGGGTGGGGCCTTGGTGAGCTGGGGCCTCGGTGAGCTGGGGCCTCGGTGGGCCGGTGGGGGTTCGGGGGGCCTGGGGCGGCGGGGGCGGCTGGCGTGGCTGGAGGGCTGGGGCGGCGGGGGCGGCTGGCGTGACTGGAGGGCTGGGGCGGCGGGGGCGGCTGGCGTGGCTGGAGGGCTGGGGCGGCGGTAATCGTAGGTGGCGGGCGTCTCACCGCTTGTGAACGCAGGCCCCATTTGCCACACGCCTGTATCATGAAGGCGCACTCGGTGCGTACCGCCAGGCGCTGCACAGCGCCGTCCGGGGCGTGCCGAGGCGCACGTACCGACCCTGATCGAACCAACTCTGTCTGACGCAGAGCTGGCGCGACCGTATGGCGGCCGCGGCGCCCTCGCAGTGGGCAGCCCGGTATCTACCGCAGTTCTGCGCTAGAGGACAGCTCTCGGCGCCCCCGCACGGGCGCGCTACCAGGCAGCAGAAAGGCAAGGGCCGTGGCATCCACGGTCACCGAAACCCGCCCGGGCTACGGACAGTTGCTGCGCACCCCGCGCGCCTGGACCTTCCTGCTTCCAGGCTTCGCCGCGCGACAGCCGTTCGCGATGCTCACCCTCTCCATCGTGCTGCTCGTGCAGCACACCACCGGCTCGTACGGCGCCGCGGGCGCCGTGTCGGCCGCCACCGGCGTCTCCATGGCGCTGTTCGCACCCTTCAGCGGCAAGCTGGCCGACCGGTTCGGGCAGCGCGCCGTGCTCGTGCCCGGCGTCCTCGTGCACGCGGCCTCCGGCGTCACCCTCACCGTGCTCGCGCTGTCCGACGCGCCCCTGTGGGCCCTCTTCGTCGCGGCGGTGCCCACGGGCGCCTCCACGCCGCAGATCGGCCCCATGGTGCGGGCCCGCTGGGGCGCCAAGCTCCAGGGCACGCCGCTCGCGCAGACCGCCGCCGCCTTCGAGTCCGTCACCGACGAGCTGACGTTCGTGCTCGGTCCGCTGCTGGCGACCGCGCTCTGCACGGGCGTCACCCCGGCCGCGGGCCTGCTCACCGAGGCCGGCCTGACCCTGGTGGGCGGCCTGCTGTTCGCGGCCCAGAAGAGCACCCAGCCGAAGCCGTCCGGCACGGGCGACGCCCACGCGCGCGTGGGCCACGACTCGGCCCTGCGGGTGCCCGGTGTGCGCGTACTGATCGTGACGTTCCTCGGCATCGGCACGGTCTTCGGCGGCATGCAGGTCTCCCTGGCCGCCTTCACGGAGTCCATCGGCAAGCCCGGCCTGAACGGCGTCCTGTACGGCACGTTCGCCGCCGGCAACATGCTCTCCGGGGTCGTCTGCGGCGCCATCGCCTGGAAGGTCTCGCCGCAGCGCCGGCTCCTCGTCGGGTACGTGGCACTGACCCTGATGGCCTCGGGCCTGTGGGCCGCGCAGTCGGTGCCGCTGCTGGCCGGGCTCGGCCTGCTCGTCGGCGTCTGCATCGCGCCCGCCCTGATCACCGGCTACACCCTCGTCGACAGCCTGGTCGCGCCGGGCGCCCGCACGGAGGCCTTCACCTGGCTCACCGGCTCCGTCGCGCTCGGGCAGGCGGCCGCCGTCACGGTCGCCGGTCAGCTCGAGGACCGCTTCTGGGACGGCTCGGGGTTCCTGGTCCCGCTGGGCGGCACCGCGCTCGCCCTCGCCGTCCTCCTGCTGCTGCGCTCGCGGCTCGTGCCGCAGAGCCAGGGCCGCACGGTCGCACGTGGCGTGGGTCACCGCGAACCGGTGGCAGTGGACTGAACCCACGGAATACGTCACTATGGATCGTCGTTAGCACTCATCGAGTGAGAGTGCCAGGAGGAAGCAAGTGCCGACGTACCAGTACCAGTGCACCGAGTGCGGCGAGGGCCTCGAGGCGGTGCAGAAGTTCACCGACGACGCCCTGACCGTGTGCCCGAACTGCGACGGACGCCTCAAGAAGGTGTTCTCGGCGGTCGGCATCGTCTTCAAGGGCTCCGGGTTCTACCGCAACGACAGCCGCGGCTCGTCGTCCAGCAGCGCGCCCGCGTCGTCGTCCTCGAAGTCGTCCTCCTCGTCGTCCGACGCCTCGTCCTCGTCGTCCTCGTCGCCCTCGTCGTCTTCGTCCTCGTCGGACTCCAAGTCGTCGAGCGGCGCCGCCGCGTCCAGCTCTTCGGCCGCGTAGCACCGTCCGGCCCGGAGGGGCCCTCCCGGCGGCTGCCGGGCGGCACCCGCTCCCCGCTCTTTCGAAGGCCCTGCCGTCACCGGACGGCGGGGCCTTCGGCGCGTCCGCCTGTCGGGCGGGGGCGCGCCAAGCGGGCCGCCGTCTGTCCGCGGTACGTAGGCGGTAGGCGGGCCGTCTGTCCGCGGTACGTATGCGGCAGGCGGGCCGTCTGTCGCGGTACGCACGTGGCAGGTACGCGGTCTGTGCGCGCGGTATGCGCGTGGTATGTGCGCGGTATGTCCACGCGGCTAGGGTGCGGGCCATGACGAACACGGTGAGCACGGCGAACACGGTCAGCACAGTGGGCGCGGCGGACGCGCGGCAGGCCGAGATCGGTGTCATCGGCGGGTCGGGCTTCTACTCCTTCCTCGACGACGTCACCGAGGTGCAGGTCGACACCCCGTACGGCGCCCCGAGCGACTCCCTGTTCCTGGGCGACATAGCCGGACGGCGCGTCGCCTTCCTGCCCCGGCACGGCCGCGGCCACCATCTGCCGCCGCACCGCATCAACTACCGCGCCAACCTGTGGGCGCTGCGCTCCCTGGGCGTACGGCAGGTGCTCGGCCCGTGCGCCGTCGGCGGGCTGCGCGCCGAGTACGGGCCCGGGACGCTGCTGGTGCCCGACCAGTTCGTCGACCGTACGACGGGGCGCGCGCAGACGTACTTCGACGGGGTCCCGCTGCCCGACGGCACCGTGCCGAACGTCGTGCACGTGTCGCTCGCCGACCCGTACTGCCCGGCCGGCCGGGCCGCCGCGCTGAAGGCCGCGCGGGGCCGGGACTGGGAGTCGGTGGACGGCGGCACGCTCGTGGTGATCGAGGGGCCGCGGTTCTCGACCCGCGCGGAGTCCCGCTGGTACGCGGGGCAGGGCTGGTCCGTGGTGGGCATGACCGGCCACCCCGAGGCGGCCCTGGCCCGGGAGCTGGAGCTCTGCTACACCTCGCTGACGCTGGTCACCGACCTGGACGCGGGCGCCGCCTCGGGCGAGGGGGTCTCGCACGAGGAGGTCCTGCGGGTGTTCTCCGCGAACGTGGGACGGCTGCGGACGGTGCTCTTCGACGCGGTGGCCGGGCTTCCGGCGACCGGGGAGCGGGATTGCCTGTGCGCGGGGGCGCTGGGCGGCCTGGAGCCCGGGTTCACGCTGCCGTGACCGCGAGGCCGCCGGAGGCCTGCCGGAGGTCCGGCGGAAGTCCGGCTGAGGTCCGGCGGATGATCGCGCTCGGGTCCGGGACGCCCCGGAACTCCCCCTTCGGGTGAGGGAGTTGTCCACAACCGGCCGGTAGCGCACGGGGCCGAGCGGGATCGGCGGCGGGCCCGCATCGTGGTGGGGAATCCGAGTTCCTCGGCTCCGAGCATCCACACGGCGGGCGGTGGTCGTCATGACGCGTAACCCTTCACACACTCCTGCACCGGCCACCGCGCCCGTGCCCGCGTCGGCATGGTCCGGCCGGGCCACGGGCGCGGCGCGGTCCGGCCCGGTCACGGGCGCGGCGCCGCCGGGGCCCGGCGGACGGGGCC
>NZ_JASCXL010000148.1:0-22452 GCF_030010595.1 Streptomyces sp. CC224B
CCGCGCACCGGCCCGCGCTGGAGGCCTGGCTCGGGGGTCCGGACACCGCGCACCGAACGCCGTGCGCCCCGCACGACCACCCCCGGCACCCCCGCCCGTCCGGTCCCGGCATCCCCGCCCGTCCGGTCCCGGCACCTTCACCCCTCCGGTCCCGGCACCCTCACCCCTCCGGCCTCGACACCCCCGCCCGTCCGGTCCCGGCATCGTCACCCCTCCGGTTCCGGCATCCCCGCCCCTCCGGTCCCGGCACCCTCATCCGTCCGGCCCGGACGCCCTCACCCGTTCGGCCCGCGCACCCTCACCGGTCCGGCCCGCGCACGCCCCCCGTCCGGCCCGCGCGCCACCCGTCCGGCCCGCGCACCCCCGGACGGGGGGTGCGCGCCCTCACCCGCCCAGCCGCCGGGCCACCTCCCCGAGCCCCTCCTTGACCGCGGCGAGTTGCTCGGGCGTGAGGACGTCGACGAGGTGGGCGCGGACCACGCCGACGTGGCCGGGGGCGGCGGCCTCCAGGCGCCGGCGGCCCTCGTCCGTGAGGACGGCGTAGACCCCGCGCACGTCGTCGCGGCAGGAGCTGCGGCGCACCAGGCCCGCCTTCTCCAACTGCGTGACCTGGTACGTGAGGCCGCTCTTGCTGGTGACGACCACGGCGGCGAGCTCGGTCATGCGCAGCCGCCCGCCCTCGGCGGCGGAGAGCCGCACCAGTACCTCGTACTGGAGGTGGGACAGGCCGGACTCGTCCTTGAGCTGCTCCTCGACACGCCGGTTGAGCAGCGCCCCGGCGGTCAGGAAGGCCTGCCAGGCGGCCATCTCGTCGTCGTTGAGCCAGTGCGTCTCGGGCATGGGCCCAGCCTACGCCCTGTTGTTCAAATTCGAACAACCCAGTACGGTGAGGCGTGGTTCAAATTTGAACTTCACCGAAGGCCGTCCGTACCGAAGGAGCCGACCATGACCAGCGCAGCCCCGGAGCGCATGCCGTCCCTCTTCCTGAGCCACGGCGCCCCCACCCTCGCCGAGGACGCCGTCTGGCCGGGCGAGCTGGCCCGCTGGGGCGCCGAACTGCCCCGGCCGACGGCCGTCCTGATGGTCTCCGCGCACTGGGAGGAGGCCCCGCTCGCCCTCGGCGCCACCACCACCGTGCCGTTGATCTACGACTTCTGGGGCTTTCCCGAGCACTACTACGGCGTGCGGTACGCCGCCCCGGGCGCCCCCGCCCTCGCCGAGAAGGTGCGCAAGCTCCTGCGCGGCCCCGGCACGCCAGTGCAGGACCTGCCCGAGCGCGGCCTGGACCACGGGGCGTACGTACCGCTGCGCGAGATGTACCCGGACGCCGACGTGCCGGTGCTGCAGATGTCCCTGCCGACGCTGGAGCCGCGGCGGCTGATGAACATCGGCCGCAAGCTGGCCCCGCTGCGCGACGAGGGCGTCCTGATCGTCGGCAGCGGGCACTTCACCCACAACCTGCGGGCCATCAACCCCGGCAACCAGGTCCCGGCCGTCCTCGCCGAGTTCGACGAGTGGGGCGAGCGCGCCCTGGCCGCCGCGGACGTGGACGCCCTCCTGGACTTCGCGCACAAGGCGCCGGGCGCCCGCCTCGCCCACCCCCGCGAGGAGCACTTCGTCCCGCTCGCGGTCACGCTCGGCACGGCGGCGGACGACCTGCGCACCGCGCGCAGCGTCATCGAGGGCACCTGGCTCGGCCTGTCCAAGCGCTCGGTGCAGTTCGGCTGAGGCCCGGGGACGCGGAGGCCCGGGCGCCGGAAGCCCGTGGGCCCGGAAGCTCGTGGGCCCGGAGGCCCGGAGGCCCGGAGGCCCGGCAGCCCGGGACCCGCTCACCGGTCGCCGGTGAGGACCCCGCTGTCGATGTCCTTCAGGAGGTCGGCGGGGGTGCCGTACACGGCCGCGGCCCCGGCCTCCTCCAGGTCGTGCCGGGGGATGCCGCCGCAGAGCAGCCCGACGGCACGCACCCCGGCCCGGCGCGCCGCCCGCATGTCCCACACGGTGTCGCCGACGAACACCGCCTCGTCCGGGCCGCACCCGGCGATCTCCAGGGCGTGGTGGACGGGGTCGGGCGCGGGCTTGCCCGCGGAGACGTCGTCGGCGCTCGCGATCCCGGCGATCACGTCGTCGGCGTCGATGGCGCGGCGCAGCGCCGACAGTTCGCCGCCGCCCGCCGAGGTCGCGAGGACGATGCGCCAGTCGCGCTCGGCGAGGGCGTACAGGAGGTCGCGGGCGCCCTCCAGCGGGGCGAGCCGGTCGAAGTACGTGCCGTACAGCGTGGCGTGCGCGGAGCTGAGCTCCTCGTCGCGGTCGCGGTCACGGCCGTCGCCGAGCAGGCGGGCGACGAGGTCGCCGGAGCCGAGCCCGATGGCCCGGTGGATGTCGTGCGTGGCGACCTGCTCGCCCGCCTGCCGAAAGGCCTCCCACCAGGCGACCACGTGCAGGTGGTTGGTGTCGGCGAGGGTCCCGTCGACGTCGAAGAGCGCTGCGCGCGCCATGGTGCTACGCCTTTCCGCCGCTGCGACCGCGCCGGGCGTCCTCCTGCGCGCCGACGCTGGGGGTGAGCGTGTCCGCGGCCTCGCTGTCCCTCTCGGCGTCGCGGTCGTCCCCGAGGTGGCGGGTGGCCGCGTCCTCGGCCTCCTCGAAGACCTCATCCGCGGCCGTGTCCGCGGGCTTCTCGTCCTGGTGCCGGTGGTCGGGGCGGTGCGTCATGGCGTTCCTTCCGTACGAGGTCAGGACAGGCCGGTACGGGCTCCGGCGGCTCCCGCTCGGCGGGTCGCCGTGGTCCGTCCCGTCCCACCCTGCGCCGGATGGGACGCGGACACCACCGGAACGACCCGTACGTCTGTCCGTTCCGACTCGGACACGGGTGCCCCGGAGCCGCCCGGCTGAATCAGGGACGCCCGGCCGCGCCCCGGTGGCGCCAGCCCCGGTCCGTGCGCACCAGTTCGGTGAAGCCCAGCCGCTCCGCCCGCGCCAGGGCGGCCGTGTCCTCCGCCCTCTCGTAGGTGAGCAGCCGGTCGGCCCCGGCGAGCCGCAGCCACCGGGCGGCCCGGCCCAGGAGCCAGGCGTCCAGGCCGTCGACGCCGTGGCCGGGTGCGGTGGAGAAGGCGCCGATGTCCGCCAGCGAGCCGTTGCGGGCCTGCCGCTCGGGCCGGCCGAGGGAGGTGTCGACCTCGATGAACCCGAGGTCGCGCCCGTCCAGGCGGGCCGTGAAGCGGGTGCCGCACCCGCCGAGCGTACGCACGGCGGTCAGCCCCGGGTGCGGGGCCTCGGGCACCGGCAGGTCGGCCACGGCGGCGAGGAGGACGACCTCCGTGTGGCCCTCGTGCCGGAACCCGGCGCGTTCGTAGACCGCGCGGACGTGCGGCCAGGCCCGGGGCAGGCCGTACACGGCGGGCGCGGGCAGGGCGCCGTCGGCCTCGCGCACGCGCGCGCCCCAGCGGCCCAGTTGCGCGAGGCAGGCGCCCATGAGCAGGTCGGCGGCCTCGTCCGTGTCCGGCCGGAAGGGCGCGGCCGGGTGCGCGACGAACCACTCGACGAAACCCGCGCCCCGGTAGTCAGGGCCGACGTCGGCGCCGTCGCGGTAGCGCAGCAGGTGCGCGGCGGCCACGACGGACGACCGCTGCTCGGCGACGAGCGTCGTGCGCTCGGCCACCCAGGGGTCGACGATGAACTCGTCGGGTCGGCGCGCCAGTTCGCCGAGGACGGTGTTCACGGAGACGGAGACGCCGGGCACGACGGCGGCCACGTGGGCGTTCACCAGCTCGGTGAGCTGGTCGCGGTCGTCACGGTGGAAGGGGCGTACCTTCGCTGCGGGCATGGCGGGCCTCACTGTGCGGAGCCGGTCGGGCTCGTGGTCGTGGAAGCCGCCATGCGATGCGGTACGCCGCGCATCATACGGCCGGTTCGAGCGCCGGCGCCACGGTCACCGCCTTCAGCGCGAGGTTGTGGCCGGCCGTCAGGCAGGGGCGCAGCTCCACCACGCCGTCGGCGGTGGCGTGCCGGGCGACGGGGAAGGCGTCGGTGCGGCGCCGGTCCACGATGTCGCCGCGCAACCGCGCGATCCGGACCGTCTCGCCCTGCTCGTCGTACGGCTCCAGGCGCAGGTCCCAGGTGGAGCGGCCGCCCGCGTGCCGTGCCGCGTCGGCCAGCGGGATCTCGGCGGTGAAACAGCCCGCCTCGTCGACCCGGCAGCGGGCCTCGAAGGCGGTCTCGCCGCCGCGCAGGCGTGCCGTGAGGCGGTAGTGGTGGCCGCGCGTCACGTCGCCGTGCAGGGTGCCGGTCAGCGTGACGGCCTCCTCGCCGACGGCGAGGAACTCCAGCTCGGCGTGGCCCGCCCTGCTCCAGGTGCGCAGGGAGAGGTTGCCGTCCTGGGTGCGGTACGGCACCGCGGTGGCGAAGCCCGCGCCGGAGGGGTGCGGCGGCACGGTGGGCGCGAGCAGGCGCCCGGTCTCCACCAGGCCGGCCGGGGCCCGCCGGACGCGGCCCTTGTCGCGCCCGTGCCGCAGGTGGACGTTCCAGTACCCCTCGGCCATGGGGCGGCCGCTGCGGTGCAGCAGCAGCTCGACCTCGGGACCGGTGGAGCCGGTGACCTCGAAGGGCAGCCGCACCTCGGTGTCCTCGGTGCCGGCGCGCGGCTTGAGCAGGAGCTGCCAGTCGCCGCGCGGCAGGTCCGCCGTCGGCACGCGGAAGTACAGGGAGCCGTCCGGGGCCACGCGGCAGCCGACGGGGACGGGCGGCAGGCCCTTGCCGAGCAGGGCGGCCACGCCCAGGCGCTCGGCGAGGGCGCCCGCGCGCTGCCGGGGCGTGCGGGCGGGGGCCACCGACCGGGGCCGGGACCGGCTGGGCGCCGCCGTGCCCGGGCGGAGGTCGTCGATCAGCGCCTCGTACTGGGCGGCCATGTGCTCGGGCAGGAAGCGGCGCGTGGAGCGGATCGCGGCCCGGGCCATGCGGAGGCGTTCGGCGTCGTTCTCGATGAGGCGGCACAGGGCGTCGGCGATGCCCTCCTCGACGGCGGCGTCCGGGCCGCCCACCGGGACGAGCAGCCCGTCCTCGCCGTGCGTGATGATCTCGCGCGGCCCGTAGTCGCAGTCGGTGCTCACCACCGGCACGCCCAGGCGCATGGCCTCCACGATCGTCATGCCGAACGACTCGGTGGAGCTGGAGACGGCCGCGATGGCGCCCTTGGCCCACTCGGTGTCGATGGGCGAGTGCGGGTCCATCAGGAACACGTGGTCGTGCAGGCCGAGCTCGCGCACGCGGCGGCGCAGCTTCTCCTTCTCGCGGCCGCGCCCGTAGATCCGCAGGGTCCAGTCCGGGTGCTCGGCGGCGACCTTGGCGAACGCGCCGATCAGGCGGTCGTACCGCTTGACCGGGACGAGGCGGCCCGCCGCGACGACGGTCCGGGTGTCGCCGGAGGAGGGCTCCGTCTCGGGCGCGGGGCAGCAGTTGGGGATGTGGGTGAGGCGGGTGGCGACGTCGGGCAGCGCCTCGCGGTAGGCGCGCTCGTCGCCGTGCGAGACGGTCACGAACGCGTCCAGGCGGCCGAGGGCGGCGTCCTGGTCGCGGCGCAGCCGCGGGTTGTGGAAGTCGTGCGTGACGTGTTCCTGGCCGATGCGCAGGTGGTCGGCGCGGCCGTGCTCGGCGAGGAAGCACACCAGGTAGGGCCGGGTCGCGACCACCACGTCGGCGTCGGTGCGGCGCAGGTACTCGGCGAGCCGCGCCTCGCCGAGCGCGCTGGGCGGGGTCGCGCTCTTGTACGGGTGGTCGTGGCGGCACACGGTGCCGAGCCGCGCCTGGGCGGGGTCGTCGCCGTCGTACTGCCGGGAGCCGCGGCGCAGGTCGACGAGGGAGCGGAGGGTGACACCGGGGCCGAAGGGCAGGCTCGGGCGGTCGGCGGTGCGGTAGTACGAGACGATCTCGACCTCGTGGCGCCCGGCGAGCGCGGTGGCGAGGTTCGCCGTCGCGCGGATGGTGCCGCCGATGCCGTACGCGTTGTAGAGCAGGAAGGTGATCTTCATGAGGGAGGCTGTCCCGTGGCCCTTCGGTTTCGTCGACGCCCCGCGCGGGCCGGAGTGTTCGGCGCCGCGGCCGGGGTATTCGGTGTGTCGTGGTGCTTGTGATGCGCTAGATGCTGTAGATGGACTCTTGCCCCGAGATGTCCGTGGTCAGTAAACCCTCCACGGTGGGCGGGGCCGGAGGCATCCCGCCGGGGTCGGATCAGCGGCGCCGTTCGGCGGGAGGTACCCCCGCCGATCGGCGGGGGTCGCGGGGTGGGTCAGGGGACGCGGTCCGCGACGTGGGTCGCACGCCACAGGAGCCACTCCAGCGGGCCGCGCCGGAAGAACCGCGACCACAGCGCCGCGAACGCGGTCACGCCCGCGACGAAACCGAGCAGCACGCTCAGCGACGGCCCCGGCAGCTCCTCCAGGCCGAGGAGGCGAATGGCCAGGATGTGCAGCACGTACGCGGACAGGGACATGGAACCCACGGCGATGACGGGTCCGGCCGCGCGGCGCAGCCGGGGCAGCGCGTCGACGGCCAGGAGGCAGCCGGCCAGCACGGCCAGGGCCACGCCCGTGTTCGCCACGACGGACAGGGTCGTCTCGCTGTGCGGCGCGGCGACGAACAGCCAGCCCCAGGTGTCCTCCTCGGGCCAGCCCGCGACGTCCGACCACCAGGCCGTACGGGTGCCGTGCGCCAAGCCCGCGCCGTCGAGGGCCCGGGCGACGCCGGGCAGGTGGTGCAGCGCCAGCCAGGAGCCGCCGTACCCGAGGACGGCCAGGCCCGCGCCGGTCAGCGCGAGGCGGACGCGGACGGCGGTGGCCGTCACGTCCAGGCGCGCCACCGCCATGCCCGCCACGACGAAGGGCAGCCAGGACAGCGCCGGGTAGGAGCCGGTGAAGAGGAGCGACACCAGGCCGTCCGCCGTACGCGGCCAGGCGCCGGGGCCGGTCGAGCCGCCGCCGAGGGCGCCGTCCTCGTACACCGCGCGGACGATCAGGAACAGCAGTTGCGGCAGGACGAGGGCGGCGGCCGCGGCGATCTCGGCGAGGGTGCGCGCCGAGAGCCGGTACAGCGGCAGGACCAGCAGGAAGTACGGGCCGTAGAAGGCGAGGATCACCTCGACGGGCGTGCCGGTCATGGTGAGCGCGGTGCCGAGCGCGAGCAGGACGACGGCGCGGACGACGACCTTCGCGACGGCCCGGCGTCCGGCGCGGCCCCTGCGGGGCGTCCGGCCGGTCATGAGGACGACCGAGAAGCCCGCGAGGAACGCGAACAGCGCCGACGACCGGCCGTGCGCCAGCTCCATGAGGAACCCGCGGGCGCCGCCCGTTGTCGCCGGGTCGGGGCCCACGTGGGCCGCGTACATGCCGAAGACGGCGAGGCCGCGGGCGAGGTCGACGCCTATGAGGCGGCCGGTGGGGGGTGCCTGCGCGGGCGGCTGCGCGGACTGCTGTGCGGGGGGTGCCATTGCGGGCGGTGGTTTCACGGACGGGGGTGCGGGCGGCGTCGGCGCCGTGACCGGGGCTCCCGCGGAGGCCGCGGCCACTGCGTGCTCTGTCATGCCGGTCAGCCTCGGCGGCGGGCGCCGTGCGGCGTATCCGGCAGTCGTCCGGGGCCGCCCTGCCGTCAGGGCGCCCGCGCCCCCCGAACGGCTGGAACGGCCACGCCGGGTGGCGGCCGGCCGGGGCCGCCCCGGCGCGCGGCGGGCGACGCCGCCTAGAGTGCGGGCGGGGACGACCGGCTCCGCGGGCGGGAGCGCCGCGCCGCCGGTCACCGCCCGCGGCTTGGGGCGCCGCGCGGCGGGGCGCTCCCGCGGCGGCAGCACGGCGGGGCGGGTCCCCCTCGCGGGCACGAGCGCCGCGGGACGGCGACGGCGAGGCGGGACAGGCGTGATCCGGGTAGTAGTGGTGGACGACGAGGCGCTGGTGCGGTCCGGCTTCGAGCTCATCCTCAACGCGGCCGAGGACCTGCGCGTCGTCGCGACCGCCGCCGGGGCCGACGCCGTGGAGACGGTGCGGCGCGAGCAGCCGGACGTCGTCCTGCTCGACATCCGGATGCCGGACGTCGACGGCCTCACCGTGCTGCGGGAGCTGCGGTCGCTGCCGGGGGCACCGGTCGTGGGAATGCTGACCACCTTCGACACCGACGAGTACATCGTGACCGCGCTGCGGTCCGGCGCGGCCGGGTTCCTGCTGAAGGACACCGAGCCGGACCAGCTCGCGCAGCTCGTGCGGACCCTGGCAGCGGGCGGCGTCGTGATGTCCCCCAAGGCGTCCCGCTCCATGCTGCGCGCGCACCCCGGCCCCGGCGGCGGCGCGGACGGCGCGGACCGGGCGCGCGTGGCCCGCCTCACCGGCCGCGAGCGCGACGTCCTCGTCCTCGTCGCCGAGGGCCTGACCAACGCCGACATCGGCGTCCGCCTGCACCTCAGCGCGGGCACCGTCAAGGACCACGTGAGCGCCATCCTCACCAAGCTCCGCGTCACCAGCCGGGTCCAGGCCGCGCTCCTCGCCGAACGCGCGGGGCTGCTGGGCGGGGCGCCCGGCGGCGCGGCGTCCGGTGGCGGGGCACCCCGACCCGGCGGGCCCGCGGCGCGGGAGGCGCGGTGAGGCGGGGCACGGACGGTCCGGAGCCGGGCGGCGCGGACGCCTGCGGCGCGGAGGCGGGCTCGGCCCCGGCGCAGGGCGCCGAGGCGGACAGCGCGGACGCGGACCTGCCGCGTGGGGCGGCGCTTCCGCCGGGCGGGGGCGGAGACGGGACGCCGGACAGACACGGGATGCCGGACCGGGACGGAGACGGGGCGCCGGACGGCGCCGAGACGCCGGACAGGAACTGGCGCGGGACGCCGGACGGCGGCAGGACGCCGCGCGGGGCGCTGGGCAGGGACGGGACGCCGGACCGGGACCGGGACGGGACGCCAGACGACGATGCCACGCAGGACTGGGCGCCGGACCCGGGCGGGGACGGGACGCCAGACGGCGACGCGACGGAGGACGGGGCGCCGGACCCGGACCGGGACGGGACGCCAGACGGTGACGCGGTGCAGGACGGGGCGTTGCGTAGGGGCGGGGTGCCGGATGGCGTGACCGTGGTGGCCGGTGCGGGGGGCGTGTCGGGGCGGGAGCGGTTGCGGCGGGTCCTGCCCCGGATCGCGGACGTCCTCGTCGTGGTGTGCGCGGCGGTCGACATCTGCCTCAATCTGTACGACGGCGGCGCGGGCGTCCTCGCCTGCGCGGTGGTCGCCTGTGCCGCGCTCGTGGCCCGGCGCCGCCTCCCGCTCGCGGTGTTCCTGCTGACGCTCCCGGCGGCGCTGACGCTGGAGATCCTGGTGGCGCCGCTCACCGCCCTGTTCACGCTGGCCGACCGGAGCCGCGACCGCCGGCTCCTCGCGGTGTGCGCGGTCCTCGCGGCGGCCGCCATGGCCAGCCCGTGGCCGGTGACCGACCTCGCCTCCGAGGACCGGACCTGGACGGCGATCTACTTCGTGTACACGCTGGGGACGGCGGCCGCGCCGGTGCTGCTCGGCCAGCTCACGCAGGCCCGCCGTGACCTGTCGCGCCGCCTCGCCGAGATCGAGGAGGCGCGCGAGCACGAACGCACGCTGCACGCCCAGGCCGTGCTCGCCGAGGAGCGCGCGCAGCTCGCCCGCGAGATGCACGACGTCGTCTCGCACCAGGTGTCGCTGATCGCGGTGCGGGCCGGCGCCTGGCAGGTGGCGGCCAAGGACGCGGACTCGCGGGAGGCGGCCCGCACCATCCGCTCGCTGAGCGTCAGCACGCTCGACGAGCTGCGCCACATGGTCTCCCTGCTGCGCGCCTCCGGCGGCCGGGCCACCGAGCTCACCCCGCAGCCCACGCTCGCCGACCTGAAGGCCCTGGTCGCCTCCAGCGGCATCGACGCGGAGCTGACCGGCGCGCTGCCCGAGGACATCGCGACCCCCGCCCAGCGCACCGTCTACCGCACCGTCCAGGAAGCCCTGACGAACGTACGCAAGCACGCGCCGGGGGCCCGCGCCCGCGTCCACCTCTGGGACGACGGGGAGGAGTTCGGCGTGACCGTCACCAACACCCCGCCGACCCGTCCCTCGCTGCCGCTGCCTGGCTCCCACCAGGGCCTGATCGGCCTGCGCGAACGCGCGGAACTGCTGCACGCCACGTTCCACGCGGGCCCCACGCCCGACGGCGGCTACCGCGTCCGGCTCGGCGTCCCCGCCGCGGACGGCTGACCGCGCCCGGCCGCACGAGGTGGCCCGCCGGGCGACGGGGGACGGCACCGACGGCGCCGTGTCCGCCCGGCGGGCACGTCTTCCCGCGAGCATGGGGCACGGGCACCGGCCCCCGCCAGAGCCGTGCCGTATGTGCGGCATCAGGCTCCGGTCGTGGAGCCGGGCCTGACGATCATCAGGACCGTGACGGTCGCCCACAGCACGTTGAAGACACCTGTGTACGCACCGAGTAGAACGCTCGTTCTGGCATCAGGTTGTACGACGACCCCCCGCCCCGCGCCGTCCGCGGCCTCGGCCGCACCCGCACCCGCGCCGCCGCCGGCGGTGGTGGCGGTGAGGGCCGCGAGCGCCGCCTCCTGCCGGGGCAGGAGGAAAACCAGCAGGATCAGGGCGGCCAGGAACGTCAGCGCGATCGACACGATCAGCCAGACGCTGCCCAGGACGTCCATGCTGCTCGCGGTGGCGAAGCCGAACACCACCACGGCGATGCCCAGTCCGCCGTACACGCGGCAGATGCGGTGCAGCGTCCGCAGGGTCGTGACCGGGCGCGCGTCGCCGGGCGCGGCCAGCGCCTCGCGCAGGACCCTGGGGAACATGCTGGCGGCCACGGTGACCGGGCCCACGGCGACGATCGCCGCGAGGACGTGCAGGACCAGGAAGAGTTTCGTCATCACAGAGCTTTCGGACTCACGGGGCCGCTGGGCACCCGGGTGACAGGGGCGGGCCGGGTCGGGGCCGGGTCAGACCGGCACGGGCTCGGCGCCGGTCTCGCGCCAGACGACGCCCCGGCGCTCGTAGGCGAACAGCTCCTCTACGGCGTGCGCGACCCGCGGGCCGTGGGCGCGCTCCAGGAGGTGCAGGCCGAGGTCGAGCCCCGACGTGACGCCGCCGGCGGTGACCAGGTCGCCGTCGTCGACGACCCGCGCCCGGACCGTCCGGACCCCGAGCCCCGCCATGGCGTCCAGGGCGTCGTGGTGCCCGGTGGCGGGGCGCCCCTTGATGAGCCCGGCCAGCGCCAGGAGCAGCGAGCCGCCGCACACGCTGGCCACGGTCACGTCGGGGCGGGCCAGCGCCTCGCCGAGCAGCGCGGGCAGTTCGGTGCGCGCCGCGCGCCCGAGCCGCGAGGGGATGCTGTCGTCGTCCGGCCCGGTCTGCTCGCTCACTCCGGCGGCGCCGGGCAGCAGGATCACGTCGGCGCACCCGGGGTCGAGCTTCGCCGTGGCCGTGAGGCCGACCGTCTCCAGGCCGGCGGGGACCCGGCGCGGACCCTCCGCCGAGACCAGCTCGACGGTGACCGCGCCGCCGGTGGCGAGGCCGCCGGCGTGCAGGATCTCCACGGGTCCGAGGACGTCCAGCGGGTCGAAGCCGTCGAAGAGCACTGCCTGTACGTGGACGCGCATGCGGGGGTTCCGTTTCCGTGTCGAGGGGCTCGGGCACCGCCGAGGCTAGCCAGGGCCGGTCCCGCCCCGACAGCGGCAGGAATGACAGCTTTCAACGGGATATCGCCAGGGGCGGTGAAGGGGCCACCCGCCTGGAACGGGCTGGTGGGCGCGGGGCGGCGACCGGCCGGTGAGCGGTGGGCGGGCTTGGCGGAAGTCCGGCGGTGGCGTACGTTGCCGCCATGCACACGGTCGCCGTCCTCGCACTGGACGATGTCATCCCCTCCGATCTGGCCATGCCGATCGACGTGTTCGCCCGGACCCGGCTGCCCGGGGAGCGGGCGGGCTACCGCGTGCGGGTGTGCGCGGCCACGGACGA
The DNA here is from genome assembly GCF_030010595.1 of Streptomyces sp. CC224B. NCBI lineage: Bacteria > Bacillati > Actinomycetota > Actinomycetes > Kitasatosporales > Streptomycetaceae > Streptomyces > Streptomyces sp. CC224B. The sequence continues at coordinate 11,990 of NZ_JASCXL010000148.1, forward strand.
GGTCGACGCGGGCGCGTTCTCGCTGCGGGCGCCGCACGGCTTGGACGCGCTCGCCGACGCGGACACGGTGGTCGTGCCGGGCGTCCACGACCCGTCGGCGCCGGTGCGCGAGGACGTCCTCCGGGCGCTGCGCGCCGCGGCCGCCGCGGGCACGCGGATCGCCTCCATCTGCGTCGGTACGTTCGTCCTCGCGCGGGCCGGGCTGCTGGCGGGGCTGCGGGCCACCACGCACTGGTACGCGGCGGGCGAACTCGCCGCGGCGCACCCGGACATCGACGTCGACCCGGACGTGCTGTACGTGGACAACGGCCAGATCCTCACCTCCGCGGGGGCCGCCGCCGGGATGGACCTGTGTCTGCACATGATCCGCCGCGACTACGGCTCGGCGGTCGCCGCGGACGCCGCGCGCGCGTCCGTGATGCCGCTGGAACGCGAGGGCGGCCAGGCCCAGTTCATCGTCAGCCTGCCCCCGGCGAGCCCCCGCGGCCGGGCCCTGGAACCCCTCCTGGCCTGGCTGGAGGAGAACGCGGCCCGGGAGCTGACGCTCGACGACATCGCCGCGCACGCGGGCCTGAGCAGCCGTACGCTGCTGCGCCGCTTCCGCGAGCAGACCGGCACGACACCGCTGCAGTGGCTGCACCGGGCGCGGGTCCGCCGGGCCCAGCACCTCCTGGAGACCACCGCCCACCCGGTGGAGCGCATCGCCGCGCAGGTCGGCTTCGGCTCGCCGACGGCGTTCCGGGACCGCTTCAAGCGGGTCGCGGGGGTCAGCCCGCAGGCGTACCGGAGGGCGTTCAGCAGCAGTGGGGCCTGAGCGGGCCGGATCGCTCGGCGGGTCCGAGCCGCCCGGCCGACCCGGCGGGCCTCACGCCTTGCGCGCCACCACGAGCCGCCAGTGGGGGCTGCCGTCGGTGCGGCGCCCGAACTCCTCCAGCGGCCGCAGCTCCACCGCGAACCCGGCGCGCTCCAGGTCCGCGCGCACCCCGGCCAGCGGGAACGTGCGGTAGTACATGACGAAGCGGGGCCGCCACAGGGCGTTGCGCACCCGCATCGCCGCGTCGAAGCCGAGCATGGCCCAGTACCACGGCGACGTCGGGGGCGGGGGCGCGCCGAGCGGGAAGGCGAACAGCCCGCCGGGGCGCAGCGCCCGGTGCACCTGGGCGAAGAGCCCCGGCCGCTCGGCGGGCAGGAAGTGCCCGAACGCGCCGAAGCTGACCGCCAGGTCGAAGGCCTCGGCGAACGGCAGCGCGCGGGCGTCGGCCCGCACCCAGTCGAGCGCGGGACGCCCCCCGGGCGCGGTGACCGCGGCCCGCGCCCGGCCGAGCATCCCGGCGCTGAAGTCGACGCCCGTGACGCGTTCCCGGCACAGCGGCAGCAGCGCCTCCACCCCGGCCCCGGTGCCGCAGCACAGGTCGAGACCGGCCGGGAACGGGCCGAGCGGGCGCAGCGCCGCGGCGGTCGCGTCCAGGATGCGGTCGGGGGTGCGGAACGGCGTGTGGTCGAACGTGGGGGCCAGCAGGTCGTAGCCGTGCTCGGTGGACGACAGTGCCTGCGCGGCCAGGTCGCGCAGCGAGGGACCCTGGGAGGTGAACACCGGCACAGCCTAGTGAGTCGGCGTGGCCGGGAACCGCCACACGGTCTACCGGTCCGGCGACGGCGTCGGGTACAGCTTCGACTGCCGCTTCCCGCACTCACCTCACGGAGGTCCCCCATGCGCGCACGCACGGCACCCGACGGCAGCGGTCCGGCGATGAGCGAGATGGCGGGCAAGACCCGCTTCGACGACATCTACGACCGGCCCGACCCGCGGGCGTACTTCCGCCGCCTCGCGCCCTTCGCGTACGAGATACCGCAGCACGCCCAGGGCGTCTTCCGCCGGACGCTCGCCGAGCGGGAGCGGAGCGCTCCGCCCGGCCCCGGCGCCGAGCGGATCACGGTCCTCGACCTGTGCTGCTCGTACGGCATCAACGCGGCGCTGCTCAACCACGACCTCACGCTCGACGACCTGTACGCGCACTACACGGGTGAGGAGGCGGGCCGCTTGACGGTGAGCGAACTGCTCGACCGCGACAAGGAGTTCTACGCCGCGCGCCGCCGGGCCGACGCGGTGCGGGTCGTCGGCGTGGACACCTCGGCCGAGGCCACGGCCTACGCCCTGGCGGTGGGGCTGCTCGACGAGGCGTACGCGGAGAACCTGGAGCGGGTGCCGCCCAGTCCCGGCCTCGTCCGGGCGCTCGGCCGCGTCGGCCTGCTCACCGTCACCGGCGGCGTCGGCTACGTGTCGCACCGCACCTTCGACGCGCTCCTCGCCCACGTCCGGCTGCCGCTGTGGGTGAGCGCGTTCGTGCTGCGCACGGTCCCCTACGACCGCATCGCCGAGTGCCTCGCCGCACACGGCCTGACCACCACGACGGACCCGGAACGCCTCTACCCGCAGCGGCTGTTCACCGGCCCCGAGGAGCAGCGGGACGCCGTCGCCCGGGTCCTGGCCGCGGGCGACGACCCCACCGGCCTGGAGGCGGCGGGCCGCTACTACACGCGCCTGTACGCGTCGCGGCCCCGGGCCGCCTGACCGGCGGGCACCGGGGCGCCCGGGTCAGGTCGTGCCGCGCCGGGCGCCGGGCCGCAGCTCCACGCGGACCGTGTCGTCGTCCTCGACGACGAACGTCGCGTCCCGGCCCTCACGCCAGCCGACCGGCAGCACGTAGTAGCGGTGGTCGCGCTCCACCAGCAGCCGGAGGCCGCTGTAGCGGTACCGGTAGTGCAGGCCCCCGCCGAGGTCCTCGGCCACGACACCGGGGCCGGTGAGGCTCAGCCGCTCCGCGCTGAGGACGACGACGGCCACCCGGTTCACCAGGTGGTCCGCGGCGCGGCGCGCGTCGCGGCGGCCCAGCTCCCCGGCCGCCAGGGCCACGACCCACATCAGGAACACCCCGGCGACCGTGAGGGCCGCCGCCCGCTCCCACGCCCGCCGCCCGCGCGGCGCGCGGGCCGTCGCCGCGGAGGTCTGGCCGAGGAGCAGCCCCGCGGCGACGCACAGGGGCGCGACCCAGTGGTAGGGGTGCAGGACCTGCCACAGCGTCATGAGGAGGACGCCGACGGCGATGAGGAGGGGGTGCAGCCGCGCGAAGGCGTGGCCCCACGCGCGGGCGGTCCCGACGCGGCGTTCGCCCACACCGAGCACGGCCATCAGCTCCGGGACGTGCGGGATCAGAAAGAGCACCGCGAGGGAGGCGAACACGGGGAGCGTGACCAGCCGCAGGCTGCGCAGCGCGAACTCCAGCGAGTCGAAGCCGATGGCGAACGTGCCGAGGTGGAAGTGGCTGTAGAACGCGTCGACGTAGAGGTAGCCCGCGTACAGCATGAGCCCCACCGCGAACGAGCCCGCGCCGAGGGCGGAGTTGGCGTACTCCAGGCGTCCCCCGGTGTCGGCCGGGGGCTGCGGGCCGGGCGTGGGGCGGGGCGTGCGGGCCGGTGGCGTGCGGGCCGGGCCGTGGGCACGGCGCCGGGCGGACAGACGCGCTCCGGGCGCCCCGGGTACGGCGCGGCGGGGCCGCTGCGGATCCGCTGCCATCGCCGCCGTCAGGACCCGTCGCCGGTCGCGGGCGGGAGGCTCGCGGACTCCGCGGGCGAAGGCGAGGGGACACAGGAGGCGGGGGTGTCGCCGCAGACCCCCGGCGGCGGAGCGGTGAGGTCGGGCGTGCCGTCCGTGGTCGGGGGAAAGCCGCCGCCGTCGCCGCCGGTGTCCCCGCTCGGGTACACGCCGGAGCCGTTCCCGCCGTCGTCCCCGCCGCCCGGGGCGACCGGAGGGGCGGAGACCGGCGGGATGTCGTCGCCGCCCTCGCCGCCCTGACCGCCCTGACCGCCCTGACCGCCTTGTGCGCCGCCGGTGGTGTCCGGGCCGTCCCCGTCGGGGCCGCCGGGAGGTGCGGCGGTGGGCGCGGACGCCGGGAGTCCCGAGCTGTCGCGGGGGTTCGCCGGATCCGCGCCGCCGCCTCCGCAGCCGGCCGCTCCCGTGGCCAGCGCGGCGGCCGCGAGGCACAGGGCGCCCGTCCGCCTGACGCGTCGTGTTCCGCGCATCGCATCCCCCTGACAGCCGGTGTGCGTGCTGTCTGCCGACGAGGATCCCACCGCGCCGCGCGCCCCGCACCACCCTCCCCGGCCCGACGTAGAGAATTCGCGCCGCACGGCGGACGGGCCGGGACACCCGTGCCGTACGCCGTCCGGTCAGCCGGTGCAGCCGGTCAGTGGGGGCAGCCGGTCAGTGGGGGCGGCCGGTGCGGGCGGTCAGTGGGGGCCGAGGTCCTCGACGAGGCGCCGGGCGACCGGTGTGGCGATCCGGTGGCGGGCGGCGGCCCGGAGCAGCGCCCCGCCGATCGCGTCGAGCTCCAGCGGGCGGCCCGCCTCGGCGTCGCGCTGCATCGACGACCGGGTGTCCGGCGGGAAGCTGTCGTACAGGGCGAGGACCTGGGCCGGGTCGGTGGCGGCACCGCAGGCCCGGGCGACCGCGGCGGCCTCCTCGACCAGCGCCACCAGCTCGGCGCGGTGCCGGTCGCGCACCTCGCCCGCGGTGCGGCGGTGGCGGGTGGTGAGCAGGGCGAGCGGCGCGAGGAACGCCAGTTTGGCCCAGAGCATGGCGGTCTCGTCGGCCCGCACCTGGACCCGGGTGCCCGCGGCGCGCAGCACGTCGGCCAGGGGTGCCAGGCGCTCCGGCGGGCCCGCCAGGTCGATCTCGGTGAAGGGGCTGTTGTGGGTGATCACCCCGGGGGCGGTGCGGGCCGACTCGACCCGGATGACGCCCGGCACCACGCACCTGGAGGCGAAGTGGGCGCGCAGCGCGGCCGGGTGCTCGACGCCGTTGAGCAGGGGGACGACGGTGCCCGTGGCGAGCATGGTGTCCGGGACGCGTGCCAGGGCGTCGGCCAGGGCGGTGTGCTTGACGGTCACCAGGCACAGGTCGGCCGGCTCCCGCAGCGCGGTGTCCGCCTCGACGGGTACCGCGAAGTCGCCGAACTGGCGGCTGCCGACGCGCAAAGGGCCCTCGCGGAGGGCCTGGACCGTACGCTCGCCCGCCACGCAGACGACGCGGTGTCCGGCGCGCGCCAGGAGCCCGGCGAGGAGGCCGCCCACTCCCCCGGGGCCCAGTACGGCCACCGTCCAGGGGCGGTCCGGGGGCGCGGGGGCCAGGACGCGCTGAACGTCCTCCCGGGCGGCCGGGCTCAGCAGGGGCCGCAGCCGGGTGAGCAGCGCGAGCAGACCGTCCCCGTGGGCGGCGCGGAAGGCCGGGTCCTCGGCGGCCAGGTCCAGTTCGTTGGCGGCGGTCAGCTCGGCGAGGTCCGCGCGTTCCCGGGCCGGGAGGACGGAGGTGGCGCCGGTGAAGCGGTCGCGGAAGGGCCCGGTGGGCTCCGCGAGGGCCGGGTAGGTGGCGGCGCGGTCGCAGCTCGCGTACCGGTGGACCAGCGCCTCGGCCTCCGCGCCGATGACGGCGGCGAGTTCGCCGCGGCGCGCCGGGGGCAGCAGGGCGGTGGCGAAGCCGTCCGTGCCGTACGCGGCGTGGCACAGGCCCGCGAGGCGCAGCGCGTCGCGGGCGCCCCAGGCGGCGAGCCGGTCGTGGACGCGGCGCAGGTGGGTCAGGAGGGTGCCGCCCGGGTGGGCGATGTCCCCGGCGCCGAGCGCGCGCAGCAGCGCCAGGGCGTCGGCCGCCTCGGGGGTGTGCGGCGGTGCGGTCCGGAGAGCGTCCGTGGGTGTGGTCCGGGGAGTGTCCGTGGGTGTGTTGTTCCGTGGTGTGTGCAAGGGGACCGTCCTTCCAGGAGGTGGCGGGTCGGCACCCGCCTCGCGCCGCCGCGGTCCGGATCCGCGGCGGGGAGGCGGGTTGCCGCCCTGGGCCCGTAATGATCTTCAGCGCCGCCCGGCCCCAGGTCAATCCTCGGATTCTGTCGCCACACCCAAGCCAGAGCTTGGGTCTCGGGACGCCGAGCGGGAGGCGGCGGGTCTGCGTACGCTGAGGACGAGCCGACGCCTGAAGCGGGGCATAAGGGATGTCTCGTATGACACGCGGCCGCATACGGGACATAAGGGCAGCGGGCACCAGACATACCGACGATCACACCGGGCACGCGGACATCCGCACACACATACGCAACGCATCCGCGACCCCAGGAGGACCGAATGCTCGACAGCACGTTGCCGCTGCTCTCCCAGGGCTACGCCTGGCTCCCCGACCTCACCCGCAAGCAGGGCGGCGGGGTCGTCCGCACCAGGCTGCTCGGCAAGCCCGCCGTGGCCCTGCGCGGACCGGCGGCGGTCGCGTTCTTCTACGACGAGGCGCACGTGCGCCGCCGGACGGCCCTGCCCGAGCCGATCCTCAGCACCCTCTTCGGCCACGGCGCCGTGCACACCCTCGACGGGGAGGAGCACCGGCGGCGCAAGGCCCTGTTCGTGTCCCTCCTCACGGACGCCTCCGGTGTCGCCAGGCTGGCCGAGCACGTCGCCGAGGAGTGGGAGCGGGCCCGCAAGGACTGGCGCGGCGGCTCCCGGGTGACGCTGTTCGACGAGGTGAGCCTGCTCCTGACCCGGGCCGTCTGCGCCTGGACGGGCGTCCCGACGGAGCCGGAGGACGAGGTGCGGCTCCTGGCCCGGGACCTCGTGGCCATGGTGGACGGCTTCGCGACGGCGGGGCCGCGGCACTGGCGGGCCCGGCGGGCCCGCGCCCGTCAGGAGGAACGGCTGGCCGGCCTGATCGAGGAGATCCGCCGCACCGACCCCGCTGCCCCTTCGGCCCCTTCGGCCCCTTCCGGCCCCTCCGGCCCCTCCGGCAGCGACGCCGCGGAGCCCGCCACCGCCCTGCGGGCCGTCGCGGCGCACCGGGACGCCGACGGCCGGCTCCTGGACGCCCGGACCGCGGCCGTCGAGATCCTGAACATCCTGCGGCCCACCGTCGCCGTCACCTGGTTCACCGTGTTCGGCGCCCACGCCCTGCACCGCAAGCCGGAGCTGCGCGCGCCCCTCGCGGAGGACCGCGACGGCTACGCGCGGGCGTTCGCGCACGAGGTGCGCCGCTTCTACCCGTTCGCGCCGTTCGTCGCCGGGCTCGCGCCGCAGGACGTCGAGTGGCGCGGCCAGCACATCGCGGAGGGCACGATGGTCCTGCTCGACCTCTACGGCCAGAACCACGACCCGGAGCTGTGGAACGACCCCTACACCTTCGACCCGGAGCGGTTCACCGGGCGGGAGCCGGGGCGCGACGAGCTGGTCCCGCAGGGCGGCGGCGAGGTCTCCGGCGGGCACCGCTGCCCCGGTGAGGACGTCACCCTGGCGGTCCTGAGCACGCTGCTCCCCCGCCTTGCCCGCCTCGACCACCGCGTGCCCGGGCAGGATCTGCGCATCCCGCTGCGCCGGGTGCCGACGCTGCCGCGCAGCGGCTTCGTCATCGAGCCCGTCTGAGCCCGCCATGGCCGACACCGCTCTGATCGTGGTCGACATGATCAACACGTACGACCACCCGGACGCCTCCGCGCTGGTCTCCTCCGTGCGCAGGGCCCTGCCGTCGATCACGTCGCTGATCGAGCGGGCCCGCGACGCGGACGTCGACGTCATCTACGTCAACGACAACTTCGGCCTCTGGCGCTCCCACCACGACGAGCTCCTCCAGGAGGCGCTGCGGGGTCCGCACGCCGACCTGGTGGAGCCCGTCCGGCCCGACGACACCTCGCTGTTCGTCGTGAAGGCCCGGCATTCGATCTTCTACGAGACCCCGCTGACCTATCTGCTGTCCCGGCAGGGGATCACCCACATCGTCCTGACCGGGCAGGTCACCGAGCAGTGCGTGCTGTACTCCGCTCTCGACGCCCACATCAGGCACCTGAAGGTGACGGTGGCGCGGGACGCGGTGGCCCACATCCACGAGGACCTCGCCGAGGCCGCCTTCCGCATGATGGAGCTCAACATGGGGGCGGACGTGGTGCCCGTGGACAGCATCCGCTTCGAGGGCTAGCGGGCGCCCCCCCGGGCCGGACGGCGGCCCGGGGGGGGCGCCCGTCTCACCAGCGCACGGCGGTGAAGTCCACGGGCCGCGGGCGGAGCGTCCGCGTGCGCTCCGCGAGGCCGCGCAGCCGGCGGGACATCTCGTCGGCGGGCAGGCGGCGCCGGTCGCCGTGGCCGGGCAGCACCCACTCGAAGCGCAGCCGCCCCGCGGTCCTGGCCAGGGACGCGGCGAGGACCTCGATGGAGTACCAGGTCACGCTCTCCGCGACCTCCAGGTCGCCGGTGGTGCGCGACCAGTAGAAGCTGTCGCCGCTGAAGCAGTACCGGTCGTCGGCGAGGTAGAGCACGCTGCCCCGGGTGTGGCCGGGCAGGGGGTGGGCGGTGACGCCCTCGCCGATCTCCCGCGCGTCGAGGCCCCGGATGACCTGGTCGGCGTCCGGGGCGGCGTCGAGGTCGCCCTCGTGGATCCACAGCCGGGCGCCGAAGTGGTCGGCGTAGCGGCGCCCGTGCGCGGCGTGGTCGCGGTGGGTGAGCAGCACGTCCGTGACGGGTCCGGACGCCGTCCAGCGGCGCGCCAGTTCGCGGCTCCAGCGCGGGGTGTCGATCATCATGAGCGTCCCGGAGGGCCGCCGCAGCAGATAGGAGTTGGCCCCGGCGGTGTGCGTCGCGTTGTGGCCGCAGAGCAGGACGCCGTCGTCCAGGGCCAGCGGGAAGGGGTCGAGCTCCTGGTCCGCCCGCCCGGCGGCGGGCCGGATCGAGCGGGTGGGGCAGGCGAAGACCGCGGCGTGCAGGCGGCGGTTCTCGGCCTCGTCGCGCGGCTGCCGCAGGACCCGCGACTTCCCGTCCACCTCACCGATCAGTTCGGGCGCGTACTGCCGGGCGACGTCGCAGTTGGTGCAGCGGTCGTCCACGTACCATCCGTCCACGGCCGGGCTCCTCTCCGGAAGAACGGGGTCGGGTAGAACGTTCGTCCCAGAGATATCCCAGGTGTGCGCGAAACCGGTAGACGGTACCGATCTGGACATTGCGCTCCCACGGCGCTCTGACGCTTCACCAAATCCGGATCAGTCCGTACAAAGCGGCCCAGAACCGTCCTTCACCCGTCACCCGTCACCCGGGGACGGCGTCCGGCTGAGCCGTGCGCCGTCCGGCCGGTCGTCCGAGGGTGCCTGCGCGTGGGGACGGTCGGGGACGCGCGGCAGGACGAGGACCATGGTGAGGCCGCCGCCGGGGGTGTCCTCGGCGGTGAGGGTGCCGCCGAGGGCCTCGGTGAAGCCGCGGGCGACGGCGAGGCCGAGGCCGACCCCGGCGCCGCGCGGGGCGTCGCCGTGGCGCTGGAAGGGCTCGAAGATGCGCTCCTTGGCGTCGTCGGGGACACCGGGGCCGCGGTCCACCACCCGCAGTTGCACCTGGTCGGCCGTGGTGCTCGCGGTGACGAGGACGGTCGCGCCCGCGGGGCTGTACTTCAGGGCGTTCTCTATGACGTTGGCGACGACCCGTTCGAGGAGGCCCTTGTCGGCGGCCACCATCGGCAGGTCCTCGGGGATGTCGAGGTCGACGTTCCCGGCGGGCACGGCCAGGGCGTCCAGGGCGAGCGGAACCACTTCGTCCAGGTCGAGTTCGCGGATCAGCGGCGTGACGGTGTCGGTCTGGAGGCGGGACATGTCCAGGAGGTTGCCGACGAGGTGGTCGAGCCGGTCGGCGCCCTCCTCGATCGCTTCGAGGAGGGCGGCCCGGTCCTCCTCGGACCACTCGACGTCGTCGGAGCGCAGGCTGGACACCGATGCCTTGATCCCGGCCAGCGGGGTGCGCAGGTCGTGGCTGACGGCGGCGAGCAGGGCGGTGCGGATGCGGTTGCCCTCGGCGAGCGCGCGGGCCTGCTCGGCCTCGGTGCGCAGGCGCTGGCGGTCCAGGACGACGGCGGCCTGCGCGGCGAACGCGCCGAGCACGCGGCGGTCCTCGGCGGTCAGCACCCGGCCGGTGAGCGCCAGGGACATCGAGGCACCCATCGGCATGTCGACGTCGGCGTGTTCGGGGCGCTCGACGTGCGCCCGCGTGCCCACCCCGGCCGTACAGGTCCAGGGCGCGAGGTCGTGCTCGCGCTCCAGGAGGGCCACCGACTCCATGCCGAAGGTCTCGCGGACGGTCTCCAGGAGGGAGCCGAGGCTGTTCTCGCCGCGCAGCACGCTGCCCGCGAGGTGGGAGAGGATCTCCGACTCGGCGCGCAGCCGGGCGGCCTGGTGGGTGCGGCGCGCGGCGAGGTCGACCACGGAGGCCACCGACACCGCGACCGCGATGAAGATGACGAGGGCGACGATGTTCCTGGAGTTGGAGATCAGTACGTGGTGGACGGGTGGCGTGAAGTAGTAGTTGAGCAGCAGGGAGCCGAAGGCGGCGGAGGCGAGCGCCGGGAGCATGCCGCCGAGCAGGGCCGCCGCGACCGTCAGGGTCAGGAACAGCAGCATGTCGTTGGCGAGCCC
>NZ_JASCXL010000149.1:0-22354 GCF_030010595.1 Streptomyces sp. CC224B
TGGGCGCAATCCGATCCCATGCCGCATCCGTCAACTCACCACGACCCACCACAAGATCAATTATCAGACAGGACCTAGGGGAGACCGAGCTGCCACGACCAGCTCCCCCCAGCAGGCTCCGTCCCGCTCACTCCAGACGCCAGCTCGCTCATCATGACCCACGCCACTGCTCTGGCCGCCATAATGGACTCATGCCCTCCAGCCCACAGCATCGCGCACACACACCGAGCGATCTCTCGGGCGCAGTCGCCGAGGACCTCGCGCTCTACCGGGAGAAGTTCCGGCGGCGTCTGCCGGAGTCGCTGGACGAGTTGCACGGCCCGAGCCAGGGGGCCGTGGATCTACCACTGCACATGGCCTGGTCGGGGATGACCTCGTACGACCTGGGCAAACCTCGCCAGCGCATGGGCCTGTACCGCACTGTCCTGCACGAGGGTCTGCGTGATGACCTGCCCCGGTACCTCAACCGGGACCTGCTCCTCCAGCTGTGGCCGGTGCTGCGCGCCCTCGTCGGTCGCACCGTGCGCACCGTGTGGGAGGACGCCTTCCCCCATCTCGCCTCCCGCACCCGGGCCGCCGCGTGACGGACATGCCGGAGCTGCACACGCGGCTCCTGGCGGATGTGATCGCGCTCGGCTCCCCGTACCCCCTGGTCCTCACCGGTGGATATGCCGTGCGTGCGCACCGCCTCGTGAACCGCCCAAGCCAGGACCTCGATGTCGCCACCGAGAACCCGGCGCCCATGGCCGACATCGCGGCCACGCTCCGCGTCGGCCTGGAAGCCCGCGGCTGGAAGGTGCACGCGCTGGAGACCGCCCCGCTGTCCGCCCGCTTCACCGTGACCGACCCGGCCACCGGGCAGGAGTGCGAAGTCGACATCCTTAAGGAGATCTTCTGGCGGCCGGTCACCCAGAGCGCGTACGGGCCCGTCCTCGCGGAGGAGGACGTGATCCGGGACCAAGGTCCGCGCCCTCGCCGACCGCGGAGCGCCTCGCGACCTGATCGACGTGTTCGCAGCCTCCCGCCGCTGGACCAATGCCGAGCTCGAGGAGTTCGGCCGCCGCCACGCCCGCGGCCGCTTCGAGCGCGAGGATCTGCAGTCGAACCTCACGGGCGCCGAGTGGACCGACGACGAAGCCTTCGCCGCCTACGGCCTCGATGACGCCACCATCACCGCTCTCCGCGCTTGGGCGGTGGAGTGGGCCCACGACCTCGCGGCCCGTCTCCTCGAAGAGGCCGATGATCCGGACCTCGACTGATCACGCCCGAACCCTCACACGGTTCTAGCCAGCCAGATGGGCTACGAACCCCGGCAGCACCCTGCTTCTGCTGCCTATGGTGATGCTCCTCCCTGCAGTGAGCCGAGCGGAGTCCTGGGCCATGAAGTACGCATTGTCGGAGCCGCAAGCCGCGATGCTGTGACAATTGCGGCTGGCGTCGGCGAAGCCGTCGCAGGAGGTGCCAAGTTGCGTACCGGTGCAGGATTTTCCGTCCCCCGGCGGTTGTGTGGGAGGTGACGAGATCGTTCACGTGCCGTTTCAGGCGGACCATCTGCTCGTCCCGCTGGGGCAGCGTGCCGGTGGCCACGAGCACGTTGCGGATGTGCTCGACGACCTTGCTCACCGGGAGCTCGTCCAGGGCCTCATGCGTCAGAGACCGGCGGCCGGAGCCGAGATCGGACACGACGGTGGAGACGATGCCGCCGGAAAGCCATCGCACCGCCGTGCCGACTCGTTCTATCTCAGCCAGGGTGTCGTTGAGAGCCTGCAGCTTCGGGGGTATACCGCCCGCATCGTTGGCGAGAAGTTCGTGCAGCCGTTGCTCGAGAGTGCAACAAGGGCACGGGCCGGCGGCGCGAAGTCGTTCCGTTTTCCCGCAGGTGGGTGGGACATGGGCGCCAGAGCTCGGCATCCGGTGCGGTACAGGGGCCGCAGACCGGTGCTTTGGCGGTCCCGGAGTGGATGCCTCGGAGCCGTCCGCATGCGGTGCAGTGAGCCTGGCGTCTGCCGCAGCCGCCGCAGCGAGGCAAGCCGGTCAGGCGGGAGTGGGTGGCAGGTGCGGTGCGACCGCAGATCGAGCAGGCAAGAACAGGCAGGGGATATCAGTTGGAGCAGGGAGGACCGTTAGGCGTGCAGTTCTGTACTCGCTTCCGCTTGCCGCAGTTGATGCAGATCTCGACGTTCGCGGGGTCGGTGACCAGGCAGTTCGGACACAGCGGTCGCTCCTGGTCGTCGCGGGTGGCCGGCTCGCGCCGGGCTCCGCAGCGTACGCATTCTTCGAGTCGGGACTTGGCGATACAGTTGCGGCAGACCCGCTGCCCGTCGAGTGGCTTTCGATGCGGACCACCCGGTGACAGCGAGGGCAGGACGGTCGGATGATCCCGTCGACACCGGCCTCGTGCAGAAGGTCGATAAACCTCAAGATGGCCCGGAGCGGGGCGAGATGGGCCTCGCCGGTCAGCAGGCGAGGGTTCTCCTCCAGTGCCCGGCTCTTTGGCGCTGCCGCGCCCGGCGAGATACGCGGCGATGTCCGCGCACAACAGTGCGTCCTTCGGCATGAAGCACCAGCTTACCGCCATCATACGGCCAGCGACGGTCTTCTTGAGCGTGGCGTTGATCCGCCGCACGGCCGTCCGTAGGGGCCGGGGCATTTGCACGGCGCCGAACCTTTCCAACTCGTCCGGTACGTCCTCCTGCCCGCCGCTTTCCTCGTGCTCTTGCTGCCAGGCGTCGAGTTCTTGCTCCAGGCGATCCAGGAAATCGTCATCGGCCTCGACCTTGCCAAGCCACGCGAAGAACTTGATGCCGTCGCCGCGCCGGCCGTCGCTGGTTTCTACGCCCAATAGACCGCCGTCCGAGCGCAGAATGCCACCGCCGCGTCCCGCTCCGCGGGCGACCGCGCCTCCACCGATGCTGCCAGCAACTCCAGAGCCCACAACAGCGAAGCCCGCGCAGCCGTCACCAGCACGCGCCCCTCGGCGACTTCCGGTGCCGTCGCCATCACCCCGTCGACGATCTCCGTGATCGAGTGGTCACCCACCTACCTGTCGACGCCTAGGGACTCGATGCCGTCGAGGCCCAAGCTCGCCCAGTTCCAAGCTGGCGGCGGCAACTCCGCGACCCAACGCGGATTCAGGATCGGCGCCTCGGGCGACCGACAGCCCTCCGCTGGCATCAACTCGAGCCGAAACCAGCTGTTGCGCAATTCCGCCTGTGCCTCGTTCTCCGCTCCACGATTGCCGATTCCGTGCACGTGGACCAGCGCCACTGGTCCCCCTCAAGCCTCAGCGAGCCCAGGCCGTCCATTCTGCAACACCGACACACTCGTGGTGGTTTGACTACCCAGCGGTACGCTCCTCTTGATTGAGGAGGCCCTGCCCGGCCCAACACTCGACACCGTTCTCGGCTTCTGCATGCCGCGGTCGTCCGGTATGCCGGCCAGTCTCCGAGCACCTGGATGACCGAGGATCGGGCGTGTTTCCGGGAGACCAGGTAGTAGTGCTCGAACTTCTTCGATAGTGGGGGTTCTTCGGCGACGACCACGACGGGCCGTATGCCCTCGCTGATACGCGTCGCACCGCATCCGATCCACCGGTCGACGTACGCCCACGCCCTCATCCCGATCAGCCGCTCCCCGAAGAGAAGGAGGAGTGGCAGCCCGTTCCGCGCGGTCACCGCGGGATCGACGCGCCCGCTCATGGCGAGACCGCACCGGCCGCTGAACTTCTCGGTCAGCGCGGACAGGCCGATCTCATCGGAAGTCGCCAGACACACATGCCCCGATGAGTGCCCCGGCTCTCCGCACTCCAAGACCTTTGCGTCAGGCCCAAGCAAGCCGTGGACAGCTGCCAGCAGTTCCTCAGCTCAATCCCCGCCGCGGCCAGATGGTCAGCCTGATCCACAGAGTATGGGCGTGGCGCCCGCGATGCGTTGTGGACTCCATATCGACTACCCACCGCTGTTCCGGTTACTCGTTACGCAGTGTCGAAGTCCTCGATCCTGTCGGGGCCGAAGATCGGCCTCCACCTCCGAAGTAGAAGTACTGGCGTCATCACCAGACGACAGAGCGAGCATCTGGGCGAGTCGCTCCTCGCAGACGTGATGTGCGTCCTGGAGGTCCTGAGGGAGCTTGCCGTGGTGCTTCCTCTTGAGTTCCTTCGCACGGGCAAGGCCGTCACGAACAGCGTCGCGGGCGGCGGGCCCCCGTCGCCGCATGAGGTCGTCGAGCAGCCGACGAAGGTCCATCTGGACGTTCTCGTTCTCGCGCTCGTGCACCCACTCGCTCATGTCGCGCAGGTGGGGGCGATACTCGGCCTGCTGCTCGGCAGACAGCTTCGTACCGTACAGTTTGCCCGCCGCCTGCCAGACGCGTTTGGCCTCGGTGATGTCACCGGCCTGCCGGGCGTGGTCGAATCGCCATCGCAGCCCGGCAAGTGTTCCCACAACCGCCGCCGTAGAGGCATCGAGGGGGCGCCCAGCGGGAGCGGGGGCCGCTGCGGCGGAAGGTTCGGGGCGGGAAGAGACTTGTGACATCGCGGCGGAAGCAGCGGCCGCGGCGGGTTCCGTCTCCGTGCTCCTCGACCGGCTGGCGCTGCTCGCGTACGCGTCGCGGATGCGGCCCGCCTCCAGCCGCCTGGCCTGATGAGCTTCGCTCTGGAGGCCCGGGACTGGGCGCCCATGACGCTGGAGGATCGCAGGTAAGTACGGCAGCGGCTTGCCGTCGTCTGTCACGACGAGTGCCGCGTACATGAGGCCGTGGTCCCTGAGGGGCTCGTCCACACGGAACAGGATGTTGGCGCGCCGCTCGTCCGAGAGCGCCGCGAAGTCGAAACCAGTGTTCGCCGAGAGCTCCCGCCACGTGATGTCGTCGGCTCCGTTCCTCGCTCGCGCCTTGAGGTGCTCGCGTACGGCGAGCATGAGCTGGAGCGTCGGGAGACCTGTCGGCGAAATCAGTCTGGCCGCGGCCTGTGACCGGCTGCTTGGTTGCTGTGGCTGGAGCCGGGGGGCTACCTGGCAGGCAGGCGAGGCGGTGACGGGGCCGTCGCCGAAGAGTTCGTAGGCACGCCGCCGTTCCATCTCGTTGATACGGCGAATCTGGTTCTCTGGAAGGCTGGATGCCCAGCCGAGCCCGGCAAGTAAAGCGGCAAAGAATGACGGGACCTCACCGTCCTCCGTCCTGAGGAGGGAGGACAGTACCGGCTTGTCCTGGGCGCGAGGGAAATCGAGCGCGATGAGTAGCTTGAGCCGGTGCTCCGAGGTGAACTGCTGGAGCTTCGCCTTCGCAGAGCCGACGAGTTCGGCCCATGTAATCCGGCCGTGTATGCGGGCGGTCTGTTCCAAAGTCTCCCGGAAGGAAGCCACGATGTCTCGGTCGTCGAACCCTGGACGCGGAAGCGCGTGCGGCTCGAGCGGGCGGATGGTGCCTGCAGGCACCGGCTGGGCTGGCTTGAGGCCGTTCCAGGCTGCCGCCTCCCGGGCGTCGAGGCGTCGCGTTTGAGCTGCGGTGAGAAGCCACTCAGGCGTGTCCGTCGTGGTACCCGCGGCCGGCGCCAGGGTCACCCGCCCCCGGAGGAGGTACACCTTCGAAGGGTTGGGGGGCGTCGAAGCGTGAGAAAGGACGATTCGGGCCCGGGTGACAGCCGAGCCAAGAGGCTGGATGTCCGCGTCGTAGACGGCTCCCGGTGTGCCCGTGAGCGAGTGCACGTCGGTCCTCGCCACGGCCCCGGTGAACGCCACGGTGTCATCTGCCAGCTGAAAGGAGAGCGGGGGCGTGGTGGATGCCGCCGCTTCGGCCGACCCATGCGGCACGATGCCCTGGGCGGTAGGCACCAAACTCGGGGTGACGATCCCCTGAGAGGTCAGGGAGCACTCCTCCAGCGTGGTCCATTCGACGGTGTTGCCAGGCAGCTGGGTTCCGATCCACACCTGACGCGTGACACCGACGGTCCGGCACTCGACACGGATGGCATACCCATGGGACTCCACCCAGTCGTAGGCCAGCATGCTGTCCGGGCCGAAGAGCCACTCGACGCGGTCGGCGCGCCTGGCGAGTTTCTCCGCCTCCTGTCGCCACGGGTGCAGCCCCAGCCGGGCCATCTGTACGCGTATGAGATGCCGCCCGCCGGACAGTCGGAAGTCCACAGTCCCGCCCGGCCTGTCCCCGACGGTCCGGTACGAAGCCTTGGCCTCCCGGTGGTTCTGCTGGGCGAGCCATCGGGTCAGGGCTTGGCCGATGTAGAGGTGGTCGGCGCTGGACTCGCCGTTCGCGGTGCGACGGCAGTGGACGGGCGGGCGGTGGGCGAAGTGGCACTTCTTCTCGGTGTAGCGCTTGGCGCTGAGCTTCTTGCCGCAGCCCCCGAGGAGGGTGCCGCAGTAGAAGTCGTCGCGTGAGCGGCCTCGCATGAAGAGGTCGAACTCGTCGTGGTCGTACGGGAGGAAGACGGGCGTGTCGGATCCGGCCCGCCCGATGACGGCAGTCTGGACCTTGCGGGTGTCTTCCTCGTCGGCGAATGCTTTCACGACACGCTCCGGGGCGATGGGTCACTGCTTCGGGTTGATCGTGGTGCGCGCTTGGAGCGAAACTCGGCGAGTTGGGTTCGCCGAGTGGCGGGCTCGCGGAGCGTGCTCACGAGTACGGCTGCACGTCCTGTGCTCCTATTGGCCCGTCGGTGACTTCCCTGGGGGGCCTCCCCCGATCAAGCGGCACGGAGACGTAGGCATCCATGCCCGCTGTGGCCAGGGGATGGAGGGGAGCCGTCTCAAGATCGCCGTGCAGGCGCAGCAGCACATGGTCGTCACCGACTAGGCAGTCGGTGAACGGAAGGGTGTGGGATAGCAGGCGGGCGAAAACGTCGCAGGCCGCCCGGACGTCCACCTTGTCAAGGCCGAGCCAGACGTGCAGCGTGCCGTCCCGAACCGTCAACTCGACGTCGATGCGGGTGTCGGCCGCCTCGGCGGCTTCGCCGCACCACGTCAGGGCCTCGTCCAGTGCGCCGAGGTGGACGGGAAGCGGGCGGAAGACCTCCTGACGCATGTCATCGCGGACCGTGACGCCGGTGGACGGGGCCTGGTCGCGCCACCAGTCCTGCACGACGTCGCGGACCGAAGCGGCCTGCGACCCGCTGCTCAGCGCTCGCCGTACGGCGTCCGCCGCGTTTCGCCGGATCACGCTCGCGGCGTCGGGGCCGGGGTCTGCGGCCACGCGACGCAGGAGCGAGCCGGGCCCGATTCGCGTGTCGTCAAGGACCTTCCGGTAAAGCTCGCGCAGCGCGTCCTGTACGGCCGGGCCGTCCGGCTCAAGCAGGAGGCGGATGCGTTCTGTCCAGGCAAGAAACGCCTCGGTATCGCCGGTGGTGAGGAGGTCGGTGCCGAGGTCGCCGCGGGCGAGCATCCGGGCGCGCTGCCGTTCCGTCGGCCGACCAAGGCCGTCGAGCTGGGCCCGCAGGAGGAAGACAAGCAGGTCCCGTTCGGGGGTGGAAAGATCGTCGACGGCACCCTTGACGGGAGTGGCAAGGATGTCGAGGACGGCCTCGGCGGCCGCCTTCTTTGCCTCCGACTTTCCGGGGGTTCCGGGCAGACGCTCGGTCCACTGGTGGACCCGGCCCTGAGCGTCCTGGAGCCTGATTTTGGCGGCGAAGCTCTTCAGGTGGTCTGGCCCCGAGACGTCGTACGTGTACACGTGGTCGATGCCGTATGTGGTGGCCATGGTGGCAAGGATGGTCACCGGGTCGTGCTGGTGTTCCAGGCCGGTCAGCCAGTCGTCGAGGATGGCGGGCCGGCGCCTAAGCAGCCGAGGCCCGTGGATGCGCCAGGCCGCGCCGACGACGGCCTGGGTGGTGTCCGACACCGCTGGGCGGCTCTGTCCGCTCTCACCACGGCTCGTCAGCATCCCTTCCGCGAGCTGGAGGGTCGCACCGAGCCTGGCGGTGTCGTCGTCAGAGACGGTAAGGATGCGCGCCTCGTCCTCGTCGGGGGTGAGGCTATGTGCGAGGGCCTGGCGGACGCGGATGTGGGCGGCGAGGTGGTTCATCACGTGCGAGCCGTAGTGGGCGAGGAGGTGGTTGTCGCGCTGGTGTGCGGCGGTAACCGCCGCCTGGTTCTCGTGGGCCCAGGAGGCATGAGTGAGAGCCTGGGCGAGGAGCGCGTCCGCGCGATGGCCGAGCTCGAACATGGCCGCCAGGTCGCTCACGACGTCTCTGTGCCGGCTGCCCGGCTGCGCGTAGGGCAGCGGCGACGCGGCTGGCGGGGTCGCGGGGGCTGCCTTCCGCTCGACGCCCGCCGAGGCGGCCACATGCGGGTATGCGTCGAGCATTGCTCGTGCCGCCGCTGCCCGCGCCGCCTTCTTGGACTGGCCGGTGCCCTGTGCCGTGCGGCCGGTTCCGGTGCGGAGGGTGGCGCGGAAGACTTTGCGGTGGTCTGGGCCTTCTTCGTCGTAGTCGTAGGTCAGTCCTTCCTTGTGGAAGGCCGTTTGCGCCAGGGTGACGGGATCGGTTCCCGTCTCCGCGGACGGGCGGTCGAGGTCGGGCCACACGGAGGCGACCAGTCTACGGGCGATCTCGTGCTCGCCACAGAGGCTGAGTACGCCGAGGATCTGCCGGGCCGCTCCTTCGAAGACGGATCTGGCGGGTTGCTGCCCCTCCCCTGTGCCCATGCGCACCAGGCCCTGCTTGGTGGCCCAGGCGCCGAGCGCGAGGTCGGCGGCGGCGCGTCGCCGGGCGTGTTCGCTCGACTGTTCGCCCACCTTCCGAGGGGTCGCCCGTCGCACGTAGGCGTCGAGCAGGATCACGTCGAGCGCGGTGGCGCCGAGCCGGTCGAGCAGGCCGAGCACGTGCGGTGTGACCTGGTCGGCGTGGTGGCTCTCGTAGAGGTGACTGCGGTGTTCGGCGGCCAGGCCGAGCCAGGCGGTGACCTCGGCGTCGGCGTCCCATCCGCGCACGGCCTTCCCCACGGCCTCGCAGACCTCTTGCCCGTAGGTGCCCACCAGCGACACGGGCGGCTCGCACAGCGCCGGGTGAGTGACGTCGTGGACGTCGAGTCGCCGTTCGGCGCGGGAGTTAGGCCGGACTGGCTCGGGCGACGGACGCTGCCCGGCCGCGTGGTGGGCTGACCGCGCGGGCCGGGCCGGGCGGGCGACTTCGAGCGGTGTGGTCCGGCCCCGGCGGGTGGACGTCGGGCGCTGGTGGGCAGCACGCGAGACGGTGCGCCGAGGGGCCTCCTGCACCCTCCGCGCGCCAGTCGGCGGTGTGCCGGACCTGCCGTCCAGGAGGTTCTGGAGTTCGTTGGTGAGCCAGGAGGGCAGTCCCGTTGGGGGGTGGCCGCCGTCGAAGAAGTCTCCGGCCAGGTCGATGCAGTACGCGTACCGCTCCCACTCATGGTGGCGCGCGTGCTCCTGACCGAGCGTGCGTAGCGCAGACCGCATCCGCTCGTACGGCACCGTCTGGTCGGCCAGTTGGTACGACGTCCGGTTCCGCGCGGCGTCGATGGCGAGCGCAATGCGGTGCACGGGTGTCGGCGGCGCGGTCTCGCGCAGCGACACGATGCCGACCCAGCGGTTCATGGCCCTCCCCTTGCCGGGTGACGCGGCCCTGCCCGGCCACAGCACGCGCTCTCCCGGGCGGCGTCGGTGCGCTGTCCCGGTGCTTGCGTACGGGCGGCGGCCTGCCCCCGGTCCTGCTGTCCTTCCTCCCGCCGCGTCTCCCGGGGCTCCCGGTGATCACGGCGGCACTGGCTGGCCAGCGTATGCCGCCGGGCGCAGGTTCGGGGAGGGTTCACTCGACACGGATCGTTCCGTGTGACTCGCAGCATGAGGTGGCGGGCCGCGCGGTCCGCCAGGGGCAGGAGAACGGCCCGTGGGCGCGCGGGAGAACCGAAGGAGAGCTCCGGCTGTGGTGATTACGGCTGATCGGCATCACGTGGCGCCTGCACAAGCTGCATAGAGCCGAAAGAGTGGCCGCGGACCGTAGGAGTCCCCTGGGACTTTTCTAAGACTTCCGGCTGCATCAACGGGCACGGGCGTGAAACACCCGAAAGGCCATTTTTGCAGGTTAGCGCTCCGTGATGGGAAATCGCTTCAGGTCACAGCGCTGGCTGGTCTCTTCCGGGACATCTGATCAGCACGACTCAGTAGGTCTACGCTCAGCGTCGCCTGCCCTCGGCGCCCCATCGATGCTCGCCACCTTGACAGGGCCTGACCTGCCCGACAAGGCGCCTGGCCCCTATCAGAACGAGCGTCAAATGAGCGTCGCGAGCGTCAGTTCAGCGTCAAGACATCGCCCGTAACGCCCACACCGCACCTAATGCGCACGGGAGAGCCCGCAGGTCAGGAGCCCTTTGCTGCCGGTTCAAGGATGGCAACGCACTCAACATGCTGCGTCATAGGAAACAGATCGAACGCCCGCAGCGTCCGCACCCGGTAGCCGCCCTCGCGGAAGTAGCCCAGGTCTCGGGCCAGGGCGGCCGGGTCGCAGGCTACGTAGGCGATGCGGCGGGCGCCGAGGTCCGCGAGGTGGCGTACCGTCGCTCGGCCCGCTCCGGCGCGGGGCGGGTCCAGGACGATGAGGTCCACCTCCGTGATGCCCGTGCGCGGGAGGACCGCCTCGACCTTGCCCTGCTCGACGCGGACGCGGTCGAACGCGGCCAGGTTGTGGCGGGCGTCCTCGACCGCGCGCTTGCCCGACTCGATGCCGAGCACGGCCCCCTCGTCGCCGACGCGGTCCGCGATCGCGCCCGCGAAGAGGCCGACGCCGCAGTAGAGGTCCAGCGCCGTCTCGCCCTTGCGCGGGAGCAGGCCCTGCATGACCGCCGTCACCAGGGTGTCCGCCGCCTTCGGGTGGACCTGCCAGAAGCCGCCGTTGCCGACGCGGTACGTACGGCCGTCGGCGCGCTCGCGGACGAAGGGGCGGCCGTGGACGCGGTGGACGCCGCCGTCCTTCTCGTCCACACGCAGGACGGAGACCGGCCGGTCCAGTTCCACCAGGGGCAGGCGGGCGCCGGGGCGCGGGGTCAGGACCACCTGGCGGTCCTGCGAACCCGTCGCCGCGATGGCCTCCACCGTCTCCATGCCCGACCAGTCGCGCCGTTCCACGCCCAGCTCGCTGACGCCCTCCGCCGCGATCATGCAGTGGTCGATCGGCTGGACCTCGTGCGAGCGGTGGCGGCGCAGGCCCGCGCGGCCGGTGTCGGGGTCCACCGCGTACTGGACGCGGGTCCGCCACGACGGCACCTCGCCCGCCGGGACCTTGTCGCCCTCGGCCGGCATCACCGTGCCGTCCCAGCCCGCCTCCTCGGGCGTCAGGCCCGCGAGCCGCTGCAACTGCTCGGTGAGGACCTCGGCCTTCAGACGGCGCTGCGCGCCCGGCTTGGCGTGCTGCCAGTCGCAGCCGCCGCAGCGGCCGGGGCCCGCGTACGGGCAGGGCGCCTCGACGCGGTCCTTGGACGGTTCGAGCACCGTCACCGCGTCCGCCCGCAGGAAGCGCGAGGTCTCGTCGCCCTCGGTGACGCGGGCGACGATCCTCTCGCCGGGCAGGGTGTGGCGGACGAAGAGGACCCGGCCCTCGGGCGTACGGGCGATGCAGTGACCGCCGTGGGCCACGGGGCCGACCTCGACCTCGTACTCCTCCCCCACCAGCGAGTTCTTCGGTTCTGCCTGCATGGTGGGGTGACTCCGCAACGTAAGAGGGGGGACGGACGGCCTGGGGCCGCCGGACGACAGCCCACCAGTTTACGTGGGTGGCGGGCTGCCGCTCACCAGGAGGAGACCCTCCGCCCCCCGTACCGTACCGGCGAGTAGCTCCCAGCGCGGCCCGCGCGGGGAACAGGCACCCGCGCTCCACAAGCCGCCGGCAAGGGCCTCAGCCCTTGGGGCCCCTCTCCTTCGTCCGCTGCTTCTCCACCGGGCCGCGCCGCACCGAACCCGGCGCGTTCCACTCCTGGCGCCTGCGGGCCCGCCGCTTCGCGGCCTCGGAGGACTCGAGCTGGTAGGGCACGGAGGTGACCATCACGCCGGGCGTGAAGAGCAGCCGGCCCTTGAGGCGCAGCGCGCTCTGGTTGTGCAGGAGGTGCTCGTACCAGTGGCCGACCACGTACTCGGGGATGATCACGCTCACCGCGTCGCGCGGGCTCTCCCGGCGCAGCGACTTCACGTACTCGATCACCGGGCGGGTGATCTCCCGGTACGGGGAGTCGAGGACCTTCAGCGGTACGGCGATGCCGCGGCGCTCCCACTCGGCGCGCAGCGCCTTGGTCTCGGCCGGGTCGACGTTGACGCTGAGCGCCTCCAGGGTGTCGGTGCGCATCAGCTTGGCGTACGCGAGGGCGCGCAGCGTCGGCTTGTGAATCTTGGAGACGAGGACGATGGAGTGGACCCGGGAGGGGCGGACGCTGTCGTCGGAGGGCCCCTCGGGGGCTGCGATCTCCTCGGCGACGCGGTCGTAGTGGCGGCGGATCGCGGTCATCGTCGCGTAGAAGATGACCATGCCGAGCAGCGCGACCCAGGCGCCGTGGGTGAACTTCGTGACCAGGACGACGATCAGGACCAGGCCGGTGAAGAACGCGCCGAAGGTGTTGATCGCGCGCGAGCGGACCATGTGGCGGCGCTTGGCCGGGTCCTGCTCGGCGGCCAGGTGGCGGTTCCAGTGCCGGACCATGCCGATCTGGCTGAGGGTGAAGGAGACGAAGACGCCGACGATGTAGAGCTGGATCAGGCGGGTGGAGTCCGCGCCGTAGACGAAGACGAGCAGCGCCGCCGCACCCGCGAGGAGCACGATGCCGTTGGAGAAGGCCAGGCGGTCGCCGCGGGTGTGGAGCTGGCGCGGCAGGTAGCGGTCCTGCGCGAGGATCGAGCCGAGCAGCGGGAAGCCGTTGTACGCGGTGTTCGCGGCGAGGAAGAGCACGAGCGCGGTGGCCGCGGCCAGGACGATGAACAGGAAGCTGCCGTCGCCGAACACCGCCTCGGCGACCTGGGAGATCACCGGGTTCTGGACGTAGTCGCCGCCGACCGGGGAGCCGTTCTCGATGAGGTCCTTGGCGGGGTTCTCGGCCATGTGGACGTTGGTCGCCATGGCGAGGCCGATGATGCCGCAGAACATGGTGACGGCGAGACCGCCCATGAGCGCGAGCGTGGTGGCCGCGTTCCGCGACTTGGGCTTGCGGAAGGCGGGCACGCCGTTGCTGATGGCCTCGACGCCGGTGAGCGCGGCACATCCGGAGGAGAAGGCGCGCAGCAGCAGGAAGACGAGGGCGAAACCGGCGATGCCCTGGTGCTCGGCCTCGATCTCGAAGTCGGCGGTCGGGGCCTTCATGGTGTCGTCGAGGACGAAGCCGCGGAAGGCGCCCCAGGCGATCATGAGGAAGACGCCGACGACGAACACGTAGGTCGGGATCGCGAAGAGCTTGCCGGACTCCTTCACGCCGCGCAGGTTCATGAGCGTGAGGAGCACGATCACCGCGACCGCGCACAGCACCTTGTGCTCGACCACGAAGGGGATCGCGGAGCCCAGGTTCTCGATGCCCGAGGAGATCGACACGGCCACGGTGAGGACGTAGTCGACGAGCAGGGCGCTCGCGACGGTCAGGCCCGCCTTGGGGCCGAGGTTGGTGTTGGCGACCTCGTAGTCGCCGCCGCCGCTCGGGTACGCGTGCACGTTCTGCCGGTACGAGGCGACGACGGTGAACATCAGCACGACGACCGCGACGGCGATCCAGGGGCTGTAGTGGTACGCCGACGCGCCCGCGATGGACAGGACGAGCAGCACCTCGCCGGGCGCGTACGCGACGGAGGACAGCGGGTCGGACGCGAACACGGGGAGGGCGATGCGCTTCGGCAGGAGCGTTTCTCCGAGCCTGTCGCTGCGCAGTGCGCGCCCGATGAGGATCCGTTTGGGCACGTCGGTCAGTTTGGACACGCAGAGGATCGTAAGCGGTCGGAAAGGGTGCCGCCCACCCAGTACCTGCGAGTTGTCAAGAGCTTCTGCCGAAAGGTTAAAGAGATGTTCAAGACGCGGACCCGGTGAGCGGTCGGTCCGGGCGGCGCGCGACCGGCCCGGGCGGCGCGCATGACCCCGCGCCACCCGACCGGCCAGCCGACCGTCCGGGCACCCGGGCCGCCCGGGCCGCCGGACTGACCGTCCGCTGGTCCGACCGCCGGTCTGCCCGGACCGCCCGACCGGACCACCCGGACCGACCGTCCGCCGAAGCGCCCTCAGCGCCCCGCTCGCGCCCCGGTCCACGCCGTCGGCGGCCGCACCCCGCCGAGGTCGCCCTCCGCGTCGCCCTCGGTGTCCCCACCGGCGTCCGCCGGCGCCCCGTACCCGCGGGCGATCCGCTC
The DNA here is from genome assembly GCF_030010595.1 of Streptomyces sp. CC224B. Lineage (NCBI taxonomy): Bacteria > Bacillati > Actinomycetota > Actinomycetes > Kitasatosporales > Streptomycetaceae > Streptomyces > Streptomyces sp. CC224B. The sequence goes on from NZ_JASCXL010000149.1 coordinate 14,323, forward strand.
CTCGGCCCGCCGTACGGCCTTCGACGGCCACCACGTGGCGCGGCCGAGGAGGAGCAGTGCCGCCGGCAGGATCATGACGCGGATCACGAACGCGTCCACCAGGACGGCCACCGCCAGCACGAAGCCCATCTGCTTCATCTCCAGGATGTGCAGCATCACGAAGCTGGCGAAGACGGTGACCATGACGATCGCCGCGCTCGTGACGACCTTCGCCGAGGAGGCGATGCCGTCGATGACGGCCTTGCGCGTCGGCACCCCGTTCAGGGCCGCCTCGCGGATCCGGCTGACCACGAACACCTGGTAGTCCATCGAGAGCCCGAAGAGGATCACGAGGAGGAACAGCGGCACGCGGGAGGAGATCCCGTGCAGTGACACGAAGGACAGCAGGTCCTCCGCCCACTCGCCCTGGAAGACGAGGACGAGCAGGCCCAGCGCGGACGCGGCGGACAGGAGGTTGAGGGCGACGCCGAGCAGGCCGAGCACGACGGACCGGAAGGCGTAGACGGTCATCGCGAAGGTCAGCAGCAGCAGCGCCCCGAGGACCAGCGGCAGCTTGTCGTTCTGGTGGTCGACGTAGTCGATGCCGCGCGGCACGTCGCCGCTGACGGCCGTCTCGACGCCGTCGAGCCTGCCGAGGGTCGCGGGCAGGTGGTCGTCGCGCAGGTGGTCCAGGGTGCGGGCCGCCTCCTCGGAGTACGTGGCGTGCCGGGCGCCGAGGTCCAGGGTGCTGATGCGCCGGTCAGCGGAGGTCTTGATCTGCGGTTCGGCGCGGTCGGCGAAGAGCGGGTCGGCCGTGGCCTCGTCGTGCAGGGCGCGCAGGGCGCGGACCACGTCGCCGGACCGCTCGGGCGTGGAGCGCGCCACGACCAGGAAGCGCAGGCGCAGGTCGGGGTAGGCCGCGAGCAGCCGGTCGTAGCCCTGCATCGCCGGGATCTCGCGGGAGAAGCTGTCCCGGGCGGGGTCCTTCAGCTTCATGTCGAGGGCCGGCAGGGAGAGGCCGACCAGCGCGAGGACCGCGAGGCACAGGGTGAGGGCGGGGCGCTTGCGGGCGGGGGCCAGGAGCACGTTCCAGACCCGGCCCGGCTCCTTCTCCGCGTACGGCTTCACGGGCTTGCCGCGCTCGCGGCGCCGGGCGGCCCGGCGCTCGGCGCGCTGCCCCAGCTTGACCAGCATGGCGGGCAGCGCGGTCACGGAGCTGACCACGGCGACGGCCACGACGAGGATGGTGCCGGTGGCGAGCGAGTCGAAGATCACGTCGCCCGCCAGGTAGAGCGCGGCGGTGGAGACGATCACGGCGAGTCCGGAGACGACGATGGCGCGGCCGGCCGTCGCGGCGGCGGTCTCCACGAGCGCCCCGGCCGACAGGCGGCCGCCGCCGCGGGCCCGCTCCTCGCGCTCGCGCTTGAGGTAGAAGAGCGTGTAGTCGACGCCGACGGCCATGCCGATGAGCAGGATCATGTTCATCCCGACACCGGTGTCGGGCAGCAGGTGCGAGGCCAGCATGGCCAGGCCCATGGTCGCCATGATCGAGGTGATCGCGAGCAGCAGCGGCACGCCGACCATGAGCACCGAGCCGAACACCAGGGCCAGCGTGACAAGCGTGACCGGCAGCGTGATCATCTCGGAGAACGCCAGGTCCTTGCCGCGCTGGTCGTTCACGCCCTTGCTGACCGAGGCGGCGCCGGTCTCCTCGATCACCACCTCCGGGTGGGCCTTCCTGGCCTTCTCGGTCGCCTCCTGGAGCGGGACGACGTTCTTCTTGCCCTCCTGCTCCGGGCCCTTCAGCGTCACGGGCACGCGCAGCACGTCGCCGTTCCTCGCGCGGACGGGCGCGCCCACCTCGTCGACCTCGGGCAGCGCCCGCATCCGCCGGGTGACGTCCCGCACGGCGGCGTCGGCCGCGCGCTCGTCAAGGCGGCCGTCCCTGGCGCTGATCAGGATCTGTTCGAGGGGCTTGATCTGGAGGTCGCCCTCGGTGGCCATGGCCTCGGCGCGCCCGGCCTCGCCGACCTGGAAGTCCTCCGAGGTCGCGCTGTTCATCCCGGCCGTGATGCCGGCGCCGAGGCACAGCACGACGAAGACGAACCAGCCGACGATCGCCCGCCAGGGGTGCAGCGCGCTCCAGCGGGCCACCCGCACGGTGACCGACCGCCGGCCCCCGTCGGGCCCTCCGGATCCCCGTTCCCTCATGTCCGGCCCCCTCGTGTCCACGTCTACCCCTTCCCGTCCTTCACATGTAACTTCAGACTTACAGGTGAAGGGTGAAGGCGTCAACTGTCAGGTTGGAATGGAAAACTCCGGCACGACGGAGGGTTTGACAGTGCTTCACAGCGTGCGTAAGCCTTGGCTGACAGGTATCGGGACGGCACAGAGGCGGGCCATGAACAGCGAGGAGCTGCTTGCCCTCCTCTCGGCGGTGGGGCACGCGCAGCGCATCCGGATCATCACGGAGCTCGCCCCGGGCCCCATGTACGTCAGCGAACTGGCCCGGCGCCTCGGCGTCTCCCGCCCCCTGCTGTACATGCACCTGGAGCGCCTGGAGAAGGCCGGGCTCGTGGTCGGCCGCCTGGAGCTCTCCGACGCCGGCAAGGCCCTCAAGTACTTCGAACTCGCGCCGTTTGACGTGCGGTTGAACGTCGATACGATTCTTGCTGCTGCCCAGCAGGACGGGGCGAGCGAGGCCGGACAGCACTCTTCTGAGGGGACGCCCCAATGAGCGACGCGATCATTCCGATCGCCTTCTTCGTCATCCTTGCCGGTGCGATCGTCGCCGTCTCGTACTTCCAGACGCAGCGCGGCCGCGAGCGCGACCGCGCCTACGCGGAGGCGATGGAGGGCTACCGCCAGGTCGTCGAGGCGTCCCGTTCCGAGGCCGAGTCCGTGCGCCTCCAGCTCACCGAGCTGAACCTGCGCGTCAAGGCCATGGAGACCCTGCTGCGCGCCGTCGACTAGCACGGGACCCGCGCCGGGCCGCAGCCGCCCCTCGGGCTCCGGGCCGGGCGCGAAAGCCGTTACCGTGGACTCTGCAAACGCACCGGGACACCGACCGGGACAGCCGAGAGCACCCCGCACCGCCAACCGCAGGGCGGGCTGCGCCGCCGCGCCGCGCAGGCGCGCCGAAAGAGAGTCATGAGTAAGGCATTCACGCAGGTCAAGTGGGCCATGAGGAGCGCGGGGTAGCGACGTGCACATCGTCATCATGGGCTGCGGAAGAGTGGGCTCCGCTCTCGCGCAGACCCTGGAACAGCAGGGGCACACGGTCGCCGTGGTCGACCAGGACCCCACTGCCTTCCGCCGTCTGGGCTCCGGCTTCGGCGGCCGCCGCGTGACCGGCGTCGGCTTCGACCAGGACACCCTGCGCGAAGCTGGCATCGAGGACGCGGGCGCCTTCGCCGCCGTCTCCAGCGGCGACAACTCGAACATCATCGCCGCCCGGGTGGCCCGCGAGATGTTCGGCATCGAGAACGTCGCGGCCCGTATCTACGACCCGCGCCGCGCCGAGGTCTACCAGCGCCTGGGCATCCCCACGGTCGCCACGGTCCGCTGGACCGCCGACCAGATGCTGCGGCGCCTGCTGCCCTCCGGCGCGGAGCCGCTGTGGCGCGACCCCACCGGGGGCGTCCAGCTCGCCGAGGTGCACACCTCGCCCTCCTGGATCGGCCACAAGGTCAGCCGCCTCCAGGAGGAGACCGGCGTGCGCGTCGCCTTCCTCACCCGGCTCGGCGAGGCGGTCCTGCCGACCTCCCAGACGGTGTTGCAGGAGGGCGACCTGGTGCACGTGATGATGCGCACCGACGAGGTCGAGAAGGTCGAGGCGGCGTTCGCCGAGGGCCCCGAGGAAGGCGGTCAGTGATGAGGGTCGCCATTGCCGGAGCGGGCGCGGTGGGCCGTTCCATCGCCGGTGAGCTCCTGGAGAACGGGCACGAGGTGCTGCTCGTCGACAAGGCGCCGACGGCCATCTCCGTCGAGCGCGTCCCGCAGGCCGAGTGGCTGCTCGCCGACGCCTGCGAGATCACCTCGCTCGACGAGGCGGCGCTCCAGCGCTGCAACGTCGTCATCGCCGCGACGGGCGACGACAAGGTGAACCTGGTCGTCTCGCTCCTCGCCAAGACCGAGTACGGCGTCCCCCGCGTCGTCGCCCGCGTCAACAACCCCAAGAACGAGTGGCTCTTCAACGAGTCCTGGGGCGTCGACGTCGCGGTCTCCACGCCGCGCCTGATGTCCGCCCTCGTCGAGGAGGCGGTGAGCGTCGGCGACCTGGTACGCCTGCTGCGCTTCAGCCACGGCGACGCCAACCTGGTCGAGCTGACGCTGCCGCCGGAGTCGGCCCTCGCGGGCACCCGCGTCGGCGACGTCCAGTGGCCCGAGGACACGTCCCTCGTCACGATCATCCGCGGTACGCGCGTCCTCACGCCGACCCCGGACGACTCGCTGGAGGCGGGCGACGAACTGCTCTTCGTGGCCGCGCAGGCCCGCGAGGAGCAGTTGGAGGACCTCCTGTCGGCCCGGCGGGACTAGCCGGGGGAGACAGCGGGGAGAAGCAACAGGTGGGGGCGGACAGGACATCCTGTCCGCCCCCACCTGTGCGTGCGAAGCCCGCGGCCGGGTCCCGGGCCGGGCCTCACGCCTCCGGCCGGGCCTCAGGCCTCCGGCTGGGCCCGGCGTGCCGCCTCGGCCTTCTCCTCCGCCTCCATCTCGGCGAACACGTCGATCGGCGGCGGCGCCTTGGCCAGGAAGATCCAGGTGAAGTACACCGCGAGGACCATCGGCGGCAGCTTCAGGGCGATCAGGACCCAGCCGAGCTGCGCGGTGTCCCCCCACCAGTACAGCGGGAAGAGGATCGCGTACTTGCCGAGGAAGATCAGGCCCCAGGCCAGGGACGCCTTCGTGTACGCCTTCTTGCGGCCGGGGTTGCGCGTGCGCCAGGAGAGGTTCTCGCGGAACACCGGCCCGAGCAGCAGGCCGAGCAGCGGGTAGCCCACCAGGGCCGAGACGAAGAACGCGGTGCCGAGGCCCACGCCGTAGATCATCCCCGGCAGGTAGAAGTCCTTGGCGTTGCCCGTGAACATCGCGAAGGCCACGCCGAACGCGACGCCGAAGACACCGCTGAAGGCGTGCTTGACCGTGTCGCGGCGCACCAGGCGGACCACGACCAGGACCAGCGCCACGGCCAGGGCCGCGATCGCCGACATGTGCAGGTCCTTGTTGATCGTGTAGATCAACACGAACAGCAGGCCCGGGACCATCGTCTCGACCGTGCCGCGGATGCCGCCGAAGGCGTCGAAGAGGGCGGCCTGCGTCAGCGCCCTGGTGTCGGCGTCCTGGGAGTCCCGGGCGTCCTGGGAGTTCTGCGCGTGCTGGGGGCTCCGAGGGCGCGCGCCCCCCGGGCCCTGGTCGGTCGGCTTGTCGACTGACGTCACCGGCTACTCCCGTCCGAGCGGTCTGAGTTCGTACTTGGGGTTGAAGAGCACTCTGCGACCGCGGTCTATGGAGATCCGTCCCGACGCGATCAGACGGCGGCCCGGCTCGATGCCGACGATGGAGCGCCTGCCGAGCCAGACCACGTCGAGCGCGGCGGAGCCGTCGAACAGCTCCGCCTCCAGAGCGGGCACGCCGGCGCGCGGCCGTAGAGTGACCGTGCGCAACGTACCAGTAACCGTGACGATCTGACGGTCGTGGCAGTCGCCGATGCGGGTGCAGCCCGCCGTCTCGGCGTCCTCGCGCAGCTCCTGGGAGTCCAAGTCCTGCTGGGAGGACGACAGCCGGTCGAGCATGCGCCGGAAACGGCCCGCGGGCTTGTCGGGTCCAGGAACAGCACTCATACCTTGAGCCTACCGGTGCGCCCCGACACCCCGGCAATGCCGGTGCCCGCCCCCTGTGCGCGGGGTGGCCACCCCCTGCGCGGGGGCCCTCGGCACGGGGCCTCGGCGCCCTCGGGCCCTACTTCTCGAAGCGGTAGCCCATCCCCGGCTCCGTGATGAAGTGCCGGGGTTGCGCGGGGTCCGCCTCCAGCTTGCGCCGCAGCTGCGCCATGTACACGCGCAGGTAGTTGGTCTCCGTGCCGTAGGAGGGGCCCCACACCTCTTGGAGGAGCTGCTTCTGGCTCACCAGCCGGCCCGCGTTGCGGACGAGCACCTCCAGGAGGTGCCACTCGGTGGGCGTGAGCCGCACGTCGCGCCCGCCCCGGTTGACCTTCTTCGCGGCGAGGTCGACCGTGAAGTCGGCGGTCTCGATCGTCACGTCGTCCTCGCCCGCGCCGACGGGCTCCGCGCGGCGCACCGCGGCCCGGAGCCGGGCGAGCAGCTCGTCCATGCCGAAGGGCTTGGTCACGTAGTCGTCGGCGCCCGCGTCCAGGGCCTCGACCTTCTCGTCCGAGCTGTGCCGGGCGGACAGGACCAGGATGGGGACGCGCGTCCAGCCGCGCAGGCCCTTGATGACCTCCACGCCGTCCATGTCGGGCAGACCGAGGTCGAGCACGATCACGTCGGGGTGGCGGGCGGCCGCGAGCTGGAGGGCGGTCGCGCCGTCCGGCGCGGCGTCCACCTCGTACTTGCGTGCCTTCAGGTTGATCACGAGGGCGCGGACGATCTGCGGCTCGTCGTCGACCACGAGCACCCGGGTCATTCCTACCTGCCTTTCGGGCTTGTCAGCGCCGCTGGTGCGGCGGTCGGTGCCACGGACGCGGCCGGGGCCTGCGTCACGGGGCCGTGGTGGCCCTCAGGCCGGGCACGGCGGCCGGGCGGCCGCCCGCCGCCTTCAGCGTCAGCACCATCGTGAGGCCGCCGCCGGGGGTGTCCTCGGCGTTGAGGGTGCCGCCCATGGACTCCACGAAGCCGCGGGCGACGGCGAGGCCGAGGCCGACCCCGCTGCCCCGTGGAGCGTCACCGTAGCGCTGGAACGGCTCGAAGATGCGCTCCTTGGCGTCGTCGGGGACGCCGGGGCCGCGGTCCACGACGCGCACCTGCACCTGATCCCCCAGGGCGCTCGCCGACACCAGGACGGGGGTGCGCTCGGGGGCGTACTTGACGGCGTTCTCGACGACATTGGCGACGGCCCGCTCCAAGAGGCCCTTGTCGACGGCCACCATCGGCAGGTTCTCCGGCACGTCGAGGTCCACGCTGCCGTCCGGTACGCCGCCGAGCGCCATCGGCACCACCTCGTCGAGGTCGATCTCGCGGATCAGCGGCGCGACCGTGCCGGTCTGCAGGCGGGACATGTCCAGGAGGTTACCGACGAGGTGGTCGAGCCGGTCGGCGCCCGCCTCGATGCCTTCGAGCAGCTCGGCCTGGTCCTCCACGGACCACTCCACGTCCTCGGAGCGCAGCGAGGTGACCGCGGCCTTGATCCCGGCCAGCGGGGTGCGCAGGTCGTGGCTGACGGCGGCGAGCAGGGCGGTGCGGATGCGGTTGCCCTCGGCGAGGGTGCGGGCCTGGTCGGCCTCGGTCTGGAGGCGCTGGCGGTCCAGGACGACGGCGGCCTGCGCGGCGAACGCGGCGAGCACGCGGCGGTCCTCGGCGGGCAGCACCCGGCCGGACAGGGCGAGCGCCATGTGGTCGCCGACGGGCACGTCGACGTCGGCGTCCTCGGGGCGCTCGACGTGCGCGCGGCTGCCGACGCCGGCCGCGCACGTCCAGGGCGCGAGGTCGTGCTCGCGCTCCAGGAGGGCCACCGACTCCATGCCGAAGGTCTCGCGGACGGTCTCCAGGAGGGAACCGAGGCTGTTCTCGCCGCGCAGCACACTGCCCGCGAGGTGGGAGAGGATCTCCGACTCGGCGCGCAGCCGGGCCGCCTGGTGGGTGCGGCGCGCGGCGAGGTCCACCACGGAGGCGACGGCGATCGCGACGGAGACGAAGACGGCGATCGCGACGATGTTCTTCGAGTCGGAGATCGTCCACCGGTGCAGCGGCGGGGCGAAGTGGTAGTTCAGCAGCAGGGAGCCGAAGGCGGCGGAGGCCAGCGCCGGGAGCATGCCGCCGAGCAGGGCCGCCGCGACCGTCAGGGTCAGGAACAGCAGCATGTCGTTGGCGAGCCC
>NZ_JASCXL010000150.1:0-22215 GCF_030010595.1 Streptomyces sp. CC224B
GGGCCCGCGGGGGTGTGGTGGCCGGCTATTTTGGTGCCCCGGGGGGCCCCGGGGGGGGGGGGGGGTGGGGGGGCCCGGGGGGGCCTGGGGGGGGGGGGGGGGGGGCCCCTGCCGGGGGCTCCCCAATCCCACCCCTTCCCGAAACCAGGGGCGCCGCCCCTGGACCCCGCAACCGGCGCTCCGCGCCTCGTCCTCAAACGCCGGACGGGCTGAAAACCACCCCCCGCCCCGGAATCCCCGCCGACGGACCGCGAGCCGCCAGGCCGGGGCCGCGCGTGTCCGCGGGGGCCGGGCGTGACACCCGTCGCTAAGCGGCGGGTCCGAAAGTCCCCGCCGACGGGCCGTGAGCCGCTAGCTCGGGGCCGCGCGTGTCCGCGGGGCCGGGCGGGTGGGTGGGCGGGAAGCATCCGTCGCGAAGCGGCGGGTCCGGAAATCCCCGACGACGGACGGTGAGCCGCCAGGCCGGGGCCGCGCGTGCGTGCCGGGCCGGGCGTGCGTGCCGGGCCGGGCCGGGTGGGTGGGCGGGTGGGAAGGGGTAAACCGCCCGAGGCCCAGGGGCCAGGGTCAGTGGGAGGGCGCCGACCCCGGCAGCGGCTGTCCCGCCGACTCCGTCATGCGCCAGACGGCGAAGCCGCCGACCACCGCCGCGGCCATCATGTAGTACGCGGGCATCATCCTGTCCCCGGTCGCGCCGATGAGTGCGGTGACCACCAGCGGCGTCGTACCGCCGAAGACGGACACGGAGACGTTGAAGCCGATGGACAGCGAGCCGTAGCGGACCTCGGTCGGGAACAGGGCCGGGAGCGCCGACGGCATGGACGCGGTGAAGCAGACCAGGAGCAGGCCGAGGGCGGCCATGCCGAGGGCGATGGCCCACAGGGAGCCGGTGCGGATCAGGAGCAGGGCGGGCACGGACAGGAGCAGGAAGCCCGCGCAGCCCGCGGCGATGACCGGGCGGCGGCCGACGCGGTCCGTGAGCGCGCCGGCGAACGGCTGGACGCACATCATCAGCGCCATCACCGCGAGCACGACGAGCAGGCCGTGCGTCTCGTCGTACTTCATCTCGCTGGTCAGGTACGTCGGCATGTACGACAGGAGCATGTAGTCGGTGACGTTGAAGACGAGGACCAGGCCCACGCACAGGAGCAGGGCCCGCCACTGGGACGTCACCAGGTCGCGCAGCCGGACCTTCTCGCGGGTGCGCTCGTCGGCGTGGGCCTTCTCCAGCTGGGCGGCGAACGCCGGGGTCTCCTCCAGCCGCAGCCGCAGGTACAGGCCGATCAGGCCCATCGGGCCCGCGATGAGGAACGGCACGCGCCAGCCCCAGGAGAGCAGGTCGTCCGTGGAGAGCAGCGCGGTCATCAGGGTCACCAGGCCCGCGCCGCCGATGTAGCCGGCGAGCGTGCCGAACTCCAGCCAGCTCCCGAGGAAGCCGCGCCGCTTGTCGGGGGCGTACTCGGCGATGAAGGTGGAGGCGCCCGCGTACTCGCCGCCGGTGGAGAAGCCCTGCACGAGGCGGGCGGCCAGGAGCAGGACGGGCGCCCAGACGCCGATCGTCGCGTACGAGGGGATGAGGCCGATGGCGAAGGTGCCCGCGGCCATCATGATCATGGTGAGGGCGAGGATCTTCTGGCGGCCCACGCGGTCGCCCAGCGGGCCGAAGACCATCCCGCCCAGCGGGCGGATGAGGAACGCGGCGGCGAACGCGCCGAAGGTGGACAGGAGCTGCGCCGTCGGGTTGCCGGACGGGAAGAACACCTTGCCCAGCGTGACCGCGATGTAGCTGTAGACGCCGAAGTCGAACCACTCCATCGCGTTGCCGAGCGCCGCCGCCTTCACGGCGCGCTTCACGAGCGCCGGGTCGGTGACGGTGGCCTCGGCGGTCTCCGGGGTGCGGGGTCCCGCGGGGGACGGCGCCGCCTGTGTGCGGAGTGCGACGGGGTTGGCGTACGGCAAGGGCTCGCTCGCCTGCCTTTCGGTCGACAACAGGACAAGTCGACGACGATAGGTGGAGGCAGCACCTTTACGGATTGTGACCCTCCGTTTCCGCAGGGCGGCAAAAGTGGCTGTACGCAGCTCAAACGGATCAAGATGGTCCAGTGCGGACATGGCGCTCTTGTGATCTATGTCGCGTCCCGGGCCGGGAACCGGGCACTCCGGGAACGGAGACGTGCGGGGAAAGACCGGGTGCGGGCCCCCGCGCCGGGGGCGGGGCGCCGTGCGGGGCCGGGCCCGGGGCGGTACCCCGGTTGGGCACCGGAGTCGAAAAGCCGATAGAAAGCGGTGTGGCTGCCAGGTGAAGAGGGGATCGCGCGCGTCTCAGTCAGGGGCACGCGGGCCCCTGCGGCGAGATCGCGGATCTCCTGGCGCGTTGACCGAGGATGCACGGATGGGGCGGGAGGGCCGACAGGGCGTGGCGAATGTTGAGCAGAGGGGACCGGGGAACGCCTTGGACGCGGGACCGTCCGGTTCGCCCACGGCGCGGATCGCGGCGATCCGTGTCGCCCTGTGGCTGATCGCCGCCGTCCTCGCCGTCCGGCAGGCGGCCGTCGTCCTGCGCACCCCCAAGGGCGAGCGGCTGACCGACCTGGAGACCTGGGTCGGGCCGAACGGTGTCCTGCACGTGAAGGGCTCGCTGTACGACGCGGACAAGTTCACCGGCACGCCGTTCGCCGGGCTCGTCCTCAAGCCGCTGACCAGCGCGGCCGAGCAGGCCCTCGGCTGGGCCTGGACCTTCGGCACGCTGGGCCTGGTCGCCGCGCTCGGCCTGGTCGCCGCCCGCGCCCTGCCGCAGCCCGTGTCCCGGCGCACCTCGCTGCTCGCGGCGCCCGTCGCGATCTGCCTGCTCATGCTCTCCCTGCCGGTGCGCAACGCGCTGCACCTGGGGCAGACCAGCATCATCCCGGTGCTGCTCGTCCTGCTCGGCTGCTTCGCCGTGCGCGGCGAGCGGACCTGCGGCGTCCTCGTCGGCGTGGCCGCCGCGCTCCAGCCGGCGGTGCTGCTCTTCGCACCGCTGCTGTGGTTCACCGGCCGCAGGAAGGCCACCGCGTCCCTCGGCGCCACCTTCGCCGCGCTCACCGCCGTCGCCTGGGCGGCCCTGCCGCACGACTCGTGGACGTACTGGGTGCACCACCTGGCGGGCGCGGGCCTCGGCGCCAACCCCGACGCCAACGCCAACCAGTCGCTGCACGGCGCCCTCCTCCGCCTCGGCCTGGAGGGCCCGGTGGAGATCGCGCTGTTCCTCGCCCTGGGCGCGGCCGTCGCCGTCCTCGGCCTGCGCCGCGCGGTGACGTACGCGCGCGACGGGCAGCTGCTGCTCGCGGTCGCGCTCACCGGCTGCGTGGCCATCGCCGTGTCCCCGACGAGCTGGCAGCACCAGCTCCTGTGGCTGCTGCTCGCGGTGGTCGGCCGGGTCGGCAGACGCGCCTCGGACCGGTACGTGTGGCCCATCGCCATCGTCCTGGTGATGACGCTGCCGTCGAAGATGATGCTGCCGAACATGTCGGTCCTGGAGCCGCTGCGCGACAACGTCGTCCTGCTGGCCGCGCTGGCCTCCGCGCTGTTCGTGCCGTTCCTGTCCCGGACCGCGCCGGAGTACCGCACGCCGATCCCCACCTCGTACGCCGCTCCGGTGCCGGCGCGGTGGTCGTGGGTGCCGCTGTTCCCGGTCTGGCGGCGCGTGCTCACCCGGCCGAACCTGCTGCTCGAACTCCTCCTGATCCGCGTCGGCTACTCCGCCTACCAGCAGACCCGGCTCGCGGCGACCGGCGGCACCATCTCCGGCGGGCGCGAGCGGGCCGAGCACCACGGGGAGCAGATCCACTCCATCGAGCAGTTCCTGCACATCGACGTCGAGCACTGGTTCAACCACCTGACGTCGCGCACGCCGTGGATGGAGTCCTTCTTCAACTTCTACTACACGTCGTTCCACTTCGTGGTGCCGCTGAGCGTGCTCGCCGTGCTCTACCTGCGCCGCCCGGCGCAGTACCGCTGGGCGCGCTCGGCGCTCGGCTTCGCCACGATCCTGGCGCTCGTCGGCTTCTGGGGCTACCCGCTGGCGCCGCCCCGCCTGATGCCCGGCCTCGGCTTCATCGACACCGTCCACGGCCCGCAGGACTTCTCGCAGCCGGACTACGGCACGCTCACGAAGCTCACCAACCAGTACGCGGCGATGCCCTCGCTGCACTTCGGCTGGTCGCTCTGGTGCGGCCTGGTCATAGCGATCCTCGCGCCGAAGTGGTGGATGAAGGTCCTGGGCCTGCTGCACCCGTTCTTCACGGTGTGCGCGATCGTGGGCACCGGCAACCACTGGGTGCTCGACGCGGTGGGCGGCGCGGCCGTGGTGGGCACCGGCTTCGGCCTGACGTACGTGCTCCAGGGGCCGCGGGTGAAGCAGGTGGTCGCGGTCGCCACGGCGGGGGGCGCGCCCCCGGAGGCGGAGGTGCCCCGCACGGCGGAGGCGGCCACCGGCACGGAGAAGGCCGCGGGCACCGAGGCCGGGAAGGCCGAGGCCGGGACTGCGAAGACCGGGCTTGCGAAGGCCGGGGCCGCGAAGACCGGGACTGCGAAGCCCGGAACCGCGAAGGCCGGTACCGCCGAGCCCGGTACCGCCGAGCCCCGGGCCGCCGGCGACGGGGCCGGGGCCCCGGACGGCGCGGCCGGGAAGCCGGGCGGCTCCGGTCCGGGCCCGCTCAGCAGCGGGCAGGACGCGACGGGCGACCGTACCCCGAGCTGATCGTGTACGTGCCGGGCGCGGGCACGGTGAGCCGGGTGAAGTCGCCCTGCTTCGCCAGGCACGCGCCCTCGGCCCGCAGCCACGGCGAGTACACGATCCGCACCGTCACCGGCCCCCGCTCCGGGACCCGTACCACCACCTCCGTACTGGTGGAGCGGACCACGGAGGCGGGGGCCGACGCCATCGGCACGGCGTTCCTCACGCGGAAGACCCGCCAGTGCTCGTCCTTCCACACCGGCTCCAGCCAGGCCGGGCCGCTCGCCACCAGCGCGGCCTCGTCCAGGGCGGGCCCGTCCGGGCGGCCGGACGGCAGGACCACGAAGCCGACCGCCCACTTGTCGAGCCAGGCCCGGTACGTGGCCGCGGAGAACGAGCCGTCGTAGAACAGGCGGCCCCGCTCGATGTCGAGCTGGCGGTTCCAGCCGCGGGCCATGTTCACGTACGGGGCGAGCGCGGTGGCCTCGCGGTGGTTGCGGGCCGGGACCACCTCGACCCGGCCCCGGTCGGCGCCGAGCCGCCGCAGGGCGTCCACCACGCCGTCGGTGTCCGTCGCCCACGCCGGGACGGCCGTCGACACCTCCAGGTCGTCGGCGGTCTTCTGCGCCACCCACGCCGTCGACAGCACGAGGGCCGTGACCAGCGCCATCCGGCGCATCGCGGTCAGCGCCGGGGTCAGCAGTGCGGCCAGGAGCAGCGCGGGCGCCACCAGTTCGGCGAGCCGCTCGACGTTCGTGCCGACCGGGGACGGGATGAGGTACGTCAGGACGGTCCCGGCCGCGTACACGCCCGCGCCCCGGCGGAGCACCCGCCACTCGCGCGGCCCGGCGACGATCAGGGTCAGGCTGAAGAAGACCGGCGGGAACACCCGGTCCGCCCACATCAGGTGCTCGCCCTTGAAGGGGAAGAGCACGGTCGTGGTGGCCACGACCACCACCGGCGGCACCAGCAGGACCAGCGCCCGCCCCCAGTCCCGGACGAGGACGTAGCCCGCCCCGGCCACCAGCAGGAACAGGCCCGCCACGGGGGAGGCCATGGTGGCGAGGGCCGAGCAGAGCGCGGCGACGGTGAGGCGGCGGGTGCCCAGGAGCGCGAGCACCGCGCCGAGGCCGAAGGCGACGCCGAGCGCGAACGTGGTGCGCCCGGAGGCCACGTTGCACCACACGGCGAGCGAGGCGAGCACGGCCGGGGCGAGCGGGCGGCGCACCCCGGCCCGCTCGATGACCACCGCGACCAGCCAGGCGCCGGCGATCCCGGACAGGACGGTGACGGTCTTCACGCCGAGCGCGGCCATGACGTACGGGGAGATGACGCTGTAGTTGGCCGTGTGCATGCCGCCGTACCAGAAGAGGCCGTAGGCGGCCGAGCCGTGGTCGTCGGCGAAGCGCGCCCAGGCCTGCTGCGCGGCGAGGTCGCCGCCGCCGGTGGCGAGGACGGCCGCCCACAGCGCGTACAGGGGCAGGGTGGGGGCCGTGGCGAGGACGGGTACGCGGTGGCGCCGGTAGAAGGAACGGAACACGCGGAAGGGGCCCTTCCGCTCCGTGGGCGAGCTGCCGGCCGGGAGGAGCGAGAGGTCCGCAGAGACCACGGTCACCGTTTCCGTTCGAAGTCTTGAGGTTCTTGACGGGTGTTGTCCTTCCCTCAAGACGCGTGAGGTGCGCAAAACGTTGGCGTGCCGCGTCGATCACATGAACATATGGCGGAATCCCGAGGACGTCCGGGCCACGGGAGGCGGGGGCGGGGCGTAGGGGTGTGCCCTCGCCTCCCGTTGGGCCCGGCCTTCCGCGGGGCCCGGCCTGGGGACGTCCGGCGGCGGACGCGGGTCAGCGGACGGCGACCTGGAGCTCCTTGACGCCGTTGAGCCAGGCCGAGCGCAGCCGCCGCGGCTCCCCGGCCAGGCGCAGGCCGGGCATGGTCGCGGCGACGGCGTCGAAGATGAGGTCGATCTCCAGGACCGCCAGCGACTTGCCGAGGCAGAAGTGCGGGCCGCCGCCGCCGAAGCCGAGGTGGGGGTTCGGGTCGCGGGTGATGTCGAAGGCGCCGGGGTCGTCGAAGACGTCGGGGTCGTGGTTGGCGGAGGAGTAGAAGATCCCGACGCGGTCGCCCCGGCGGATCCGGGCGCAGCCCAGCTCGGTGTCCTCGGTGGCCGTGCGCTGGAAGGCGACCACCGGGGTGGCCCAGCGCACGATCTCCTCGGCGGCCGTGCGCGGCCGCTCCCGGAGGAACAGCTCCCACTGCGCGGGGTGGGTGAGGAAGGCGTGCATGCCGTGCGTGATGGCGTTGCGGGTGGTCTCGTTGCCCGCGACGGCGAGCAGGATCACGAAGAAGCCGAACTCGTCGGAGGAGAGGTTCCCCTCGTCCTCCGCCGCGACGAGCCGGCTGACGATGTCGTCGGCCGGGCACTCCTTGCGGGCGGCGGCGAGGTTCATCGCGTACGAGACGATCTCCATGGCGGCCTCGGCGCCGACCTCCTCGGTGACCGCGTACTCCGGGTCGTCGTACGCCGCCATCTTGTTGGACCAGTCGAAGATCTTGGCGCGGTCCTCCTGGGGGACGCCGATGAGTTCGGCGATGGCCTGGAGCGGGAGCTCGACGGCGACCCTGGTGACGAAGTCGAAGCGGCCGTCGGCCGCGGCGCCCTCCAGGGCGGCCCGGACGACCGCGTCGGCACGCTCGCGCAGCGCCCGCTCCAGGGAGCGCACGGCCCGGGGCGTGAAGCCGCGCTGCACGATCTGGCGGACCCGGGTGTGCTCGGGCGGGTCCATGTTGAGCATGATGAGCTTCTGGGCGTCGATGCTGTCGCGGCTGATGGACTCGTTGAAGCGGATGATCGCCGTGTTGGCGCTGGAGGAGAACAACTCCGGGTGCGTGGAGACGTACTTGACGTCCTCGTGCCGGGTCACCGCCCAGTAGCCCGCGTCGTCGTACCCCGCGACCCCGGGCCGCTGGGCCACCCAGTGCACCGGCTCCACCTGCCTGAGGCGTGCGAACTCCGGGAAGGGCACGCGGTCTTGCAGGACGTCCGGGTCGGTGAAGTCGAACCCGTCGGGCAGCGCGGGACAGGGCATCGGGAACTCCAGGGACGGCTGTGGAGCGGGGGCCCGGAGGGTGCTCCGGAGTGCTGACGGGCCATCAGTAAATACTGACGGTCCATCAATAGTCGGCTCGAAAGGTAGTAACGGGTTCTATAAGTGGCAAGGGTCGTGGGGCCGTTCGTTGCGCGCGGGCCGGGGCCGGGGTGTGTGCACGACCCTTGCGGGGGCGGGGTGGGGCTCAGCAGACTGCTGGACAGAACTAGAACGCGTACCAGTTCCCGCGCGCGGGCGGGGCGCCGGGACGTCCCGTTCCATCCGGAGGAGAGGACGAGCTCATGGCCGCCGAACCTGTCATCGTCGAAGCCGTACGCACCCCGATCGGGAGGCGCGGAGGGGCCCTCGCCAACCTCCACCCGGCCTATCTGCTCGGCGAGACGTACCGCGAACTCCTCGACCGGACCGGCATCCACGCCGACTGCGTCGAGCAGATCGTCGGCGGCACCGTCACGCACGCGGGCGAGCAGTCCATGAACCCGGCGCGCACGGCGTGGCTCGCCATGGGCCTGGCCCCCGAGACGGCGGCGACGACCGTCGACTGCCAGTGCGGGTCGTCGCAGCAGGCGAGCCACATGGTCGCCAACATGGTCGCGGCGGGCGTGATCGACATCGGCATCAGTTGCGGGGTGGAGTCGATGTCCCGGGTGCCGCTGGGCTCGGGCAGCAAGCACGGTCCCGGCAAGCCGTTCCCCGACGAGTGGAACGTCGACCTGCCCAACCAGTTCGAGGCCGCCGAGCGCATCGCGCGCAGGCGCGGGCTCGCCCGGCGCGACGTGGACGCCCTCGGGCTGCTGTCCCAGGAGCGGGCGGCCGCCGCGTGGGCCGAGGAGCGCTTCAAGCGGGAGACCTTCGCCGTGCAGGTGCCCACCACCGAGGAGGAGCAGGCCGCCGGGCAGGGGATGTGGCGGCTCGTCCACCGCGACGAGGGGTTACGCGACACGTCCCTGGAGGCGCTCGCGGGGCTCAAGCCGGTCATGCCGACCGCCGTGCACACCGCGGGGAACTCCTCGCAGATCTCGGACGGGGCGGCGGCCCTGCTGTGGGCGTCCAAGCGGATGGCGCGGGCCCTGAAGCTCAGGCCGCGCGCCCGGGTCGTCGCCCAGGCGCTGGTGGGGGCCGACCCGCACTTCCACCTCGACGGCCCCGTCGACGCCACGCGGGCCGTGCTGGGCAGGGCCGGGATGTCCCTGCGCGACATCGACCTGGTGGAGGTCAACGAGGCCTTCGCCTCCGTGGTGCTGAGCTGGGCGCGGGTCTTCGAGCAGGACCTGGAGAAGGTGAACGTGAACGGGGGCGCGATCGCGCTGGGGCATCCCGTGGGGGCGAGCGGGGTGCGGCTGCTGACCACGGCGCTGCATGAGCTGGAGCGGCGTGACGGGGAGTTCGCCCTGGTGACGATGTGTGCGGGTGGAGCTTTGGCCACCGCCACGATCCTGCAGCGCCTGTAGCCCTGCCGACCGAAGGCCGCCGCCCGTCTGGGGCTCCGCCCCTCTCCCCCTCCATAGGCGCTCCGCGCCTCGTCCTCAAACGCCGGACGGGCTGAAACCTCCCCGACTCGCCGTCGTCGGCTGTCCGTGAGCCGCCTACGGCGCCCAGCGGACGGATTCAGCCCGTCCGGCGTTTGAGGACAAGGCGCGGAGCGGCGGAATCACGGTCAGCTGACGACGGCGCGTACGCAGGATCCAGCCCGTCCGGCGTTTGAGGACGATGCGCGGAGCGGCGATTTACGGGGGGCCGGCGACGGCGGGCAGCCGTGGGATCCAGCCTGTCCGGCGATTGAGGACAAGGCGCGGAGCGGCGATTTGCGGGGAGCTGACGACGGCGCCCAGCGGACGGATTCAGCCCGTCCGGCGTTTGAGGACAAGGCGCGGAGCGCGGGAAAGGCGGCCACCCCGCCGGGGGTGACCGCCTCACTGCTCAAGGCCCAGGGGCCAGGCCTAGTACCAGCCGTTGGCCTGCCAGTGGCTCCAAGCCGCGCACGGGCTGCCGTAGCGCTCGTTCATGTACTTGTGGCCCCACTTGATCTGGGTCTCGGCGTTGGTCTTCCAGTCGGAGCCCGCCGAGGCCATCTTGGAGCCGGGCAGGGCCTGGACCAGGCCGTAGGCGCCGGAGGAGGAGTTCGTGGCGGTGACGTTCCAGCCGCTCTCGTGGGAGACGATCCGGTCGAAGCACTGGAACTGGGCGGAGTCACCGATCACTCGCTGCGCCACGGCCTTGGCCGAGTCGGACGCCGGGGCGGCCTGGGCGGGGGCCGCGGCGAAGACCATGCCGGTGGCGGCGACGGCGAGGGCGCCGCCGGCGAGGGCCTTCTTCGGGCTGGCGATGCGGCGGAGGAGCGTGACGGACACAGAGGACCTTCCGGTGGGGTACAGGGTGGTCGCGGGTGCTTGCCGCTCCCGCCCGGCAAGAGCGGGGGCAATGCACCGGCGCCGAGGCCTTGAGCGTTTTCCCGGTGGGCCCGGGGGGCTCGTGTACGGCCGTTCGGCGCCGTGCGACTCATCCAGAGAAACAGGCCCGGGAAGCCCTGGCAATGCCCCCCTCTTACTAGTGGAACTCGCACCCGGGACGAAGGGCCCCGCTGTGATCTGGCTCTCAATGCCCAGGTCAGAGGCGGTATTGGCATGGGCTCGACAAGGGGTTCGGCTACGGCGCCGGCTAGTAGAGGACCTAAGTCCTGTGGGGCGCCTCACCAGGAGCACCCCCTCGTTCTCACCCCGCGCGTACGAGGCGCTACCCGCGCGGCTCCTCGAATGTGACCGGCGCCTCGAACGCGGCCCGTCGCGTGGCCCGGCGCAGCGCCTTCAGGACGGCCGGGCCGAGCGCGAGGCTCAGCACCACCGTGAGCACGGCGCGCGGCAGGTCCCAGCCCAGCGAGGTGGCCAGGCAGTACGCCGCGAAGCGCGCCAAGTTGTCGCCGACCGCGTCACCCGGCACGTAGGAGACGCCGGTCGCCAGGCCGGAGAGGTAGGGCCAGCCCTGGAGGTTCATCACGGTGCCGTAGAGGACGGAGGCCACCGCCCCGTAGGCCCCGAGCAGCCACAGCTCGCGGCGCCCGCGCAGGGTGTGGGGGCCGGGCAGCAGCCCGGCGCCCAGGCACACCCAGCCCATGGCGAGCATCTGGAACGGCAGCCACGGCCCGACCCCGCCGGTCAGCAGCGCCGAGGCGAACATCGACACCGCGCCGAGCACGAAGCCGAAGCCGGGGCCGAGCACGCGCCCGCTCAGCACCATCAGGAAGAACATCGGCTCGATCCCGGCCGTGCCCGCCCCGAGCGGGCGCAGCGCGGCCCCGGCGGCGGCGAGCACCCCGAGCATGGCGACGGACTTGGCGTCCAGGCCGCCGTCGGAGACGGTCGCCACGACCACCCCGAGCAGCAGCGGGAGCAGCGCGGCGAAGAGCCAGGGGGCGTCCTGCGCGTGCGCGCCCAGGCCTGAGTCCGGCCCGGCGAGCAGGGGCCAGCCGAAGGCGACCACGCCTACGGCGGTGACCAGGGCCAGCGCGGTGGCCGATCGCCTTCCCAGGCGGATGGGGCGTGCTTGGCCTGCCTGGGGGGCAGCGGCCGGTGGCTTTCCGCGGGTCGTGTGCGGCTTGTCGTGCCCACGCGGTGGAGCCGCCCATGTCCGGGCCCCGCGCTCCTTCGGGGCGCTCCCGTTCGGGCCCGCCTCACTCATCAGCCGCCTCCAGTGCCTCCCGTACCTGTGTCACCGTCAGCCAGCTCTCCGGTGCCAGGACCTTGGTGACCTGAGGGGCGAAGGCCGGGGACGACACGACCACCTCGGCGGTCGGGCCGTCGGCCACGATCTCGCCGTCGGCGAGGATCACCACGCGGTGGGCCAGCTCGGCCGCCAGCTCCACGTCGTGCGTGGCGAGGACGGTCGCGTGGCCCTCGGCGGCGAGGCCGCGCAGGATCGCGACCAGGCGGGCCTTGGCCGCGTAGTCCAGGCCGCGGGTCGGCTCGTCGAGCAGCAGCAGGGGCGGGCGCGCGGTGAGGACGACCGCCAGGGCGAGGGCCAGCCGCTGGCCCTCCGACAGGTCCCGGGGGTGCGTGTCGTCCGCGATGCCCGGCAGCAGCTCCGCCACCAGGGCGCGGCAGCGGCCCGCGGGCGCCCCGGCGTCGTGGTCGGCGGCGGCGCACTCGGCCGCGACCGTGTCGGCGTACAGCAGGTCGCGCGGCTCCTGGGGGACGAGGCCGACGCGGCGGATCAGGTCGCGCGGCGCCGTGCGGTGCGGGACGGCGCCGCCGACGCGGACGGTCCCGGCCGTCGGCGGCACCAGGCCGACCAGGGTGGACAGGAGGGTGGACTTGCCCGCGCCGTTGCGGCCCATGAGCGCGACGGTCTCGCCGGGCGCCACGGTGAGGTCGACGTGCCGCAGCGCCTCGACGCGGCCCCGGCGCACCGCGAGCCCCTCGACCCGGGCACCGGCCGCGGGCTGCGCGTGGACCGGGGTCCCCTTCTTCCGCAGCGGCCACCACCGCCCGGCCGGGGCCGGCTCCGGCGCCGTGGCGGCGGGCGCCCCCGCGCGCTCGGGCGGGGTGACCCCGGCCAGGCGCTCGCGCAGCCCGGCCGACGCGCGGCGCGCGTCGCGGACCGTCAGCGGCAGCGGCGCGAGCCCCGCCAGTCTGCCCAGCGCCACGACCGGCGGGTACACCGGCGAGACGGCCATCAGCGCGGCCGGGTCGCCCAGGACCGGGGCCTCGCCGGGGGAGGGGAGCAGCAGCACCTGGTCGGCGTACTGGACGACGCGCTCCAGGCGGTGCTCGGCCATCAAAACCGTGGTGCCCAGGTCGTGGACCAGGCGCTGGAGGACCGCGAGGACCTCCTCCGCCGCGGCCGGGTCGAGGGCGGAGGTCGGCTCGTCCAGGACCAGGACCCGCGGGTGCGGGGTGAGGACGGAGCCGATGGCCACGCGCTGCCGCTGGCCGCCGGAGAGCGTGCCGAGGGGGCGGTCGCGCAGGTCGGCCAGGCCCAGGAGGTCGAGGGTCTCCTCGACGCGGCGGCGCATCACGTCCGGCGCGAGGCCGAGCGACTCCATGCCGTACGCCAGCTCGTCCTCGACGGTGTCCGTCACGAAGTGGGCGAGCGGGTCCTGGCCGACGGTGCCGACGACGTCGGCGAGCTCGCGCGGCTTGTGGGTACGGGTGTCGCGGCCCGCCACGGTCACCCGCCCGCGCAGGGTGCCGCCCGTGAAGTGCGGCACGAGGCCGCTGACCGTGCCGAGCAGGGTCGACTTGCCGACGCCGGACGGGCCGACGACGAGGACCAGCTCGCCCTCGGGCACGGACAGGTCCACGCCCTGGACGGTCGGCTCCGGCGCGCCCTCGTAGCGTACGGAGACGTCCTCGAACCGGATCATGGTCATGAGGTGGGCTCCTTGGCGGCGGCTCGGGACGGACGGGGGGCGGGGGCCTGCTCGGGCGGCGGGACGGGCGCCACGAACGCGGGCAGCAGGCCGAGCAGGATCGCCGCCGCGGGCCACAGCGGCAGCTCCGGCGCGACCAGCGGTACGACGCCGGGGTGCAGAGGAGCGGCCTCGGCGGCGGTCATCAGGGCCGCGACGGCGGCGCCGGACCCGGCGACGAGCCAGGCGCGGGCGCCCCAGGCGTCGGGCCGGTAGCGGGTGCGCACCGCCCGCCGCCCGCCGAGCCACAGCCCCCCGAGCGCGGCGGCGAGCCCGGCGCCGAGCACCGGCAGGCCGTACGTCCCGCCGTCCGCGGTGAGCAGCCCGTACGCGCCCGCGCAGACGCCCATGAGCCCGCCGAGGGTGAGGGCGGCGGTGGTCCTGCGCACCCGGGCGGGTACGGCGGCGGTGCGCCCGAAGCCGCGCGCGTCCATCGCGGCGGCCAGGGCCACGGACCGTTCGAGGGCGCCCTCCAGGACCGGGAGGCCGACCTGGAGCAGCCCGCGCACCCCGCGGTCCGCCCGCCCGCGCAGCCGGCGCGCGGCCCGCAGCCGCTGCACGTCGGCGACCAGGTTCGGGGCGAACGTCATCGCGACGACGACGGCGACCCCCGCCTCGTACAGCGCGCCGGGCAGCGCCTTCAGCAGCCGGGCCGGGCTGGCCAGGGCGTTCGCGGCGCCGACGCAGATCAGCAGGCCCGCGAGGCGCACCCCGTCGTACAGCGCGAACACCACGCCCTCCGCGGTGACCCGGCCGCCGATCCGCACCCCCTGCGCCCAGTCCGGCAGCGGCACCTCCGGCAGCGTGACCAGGAGGTGGGTGCCCGGGATCGGCGAGCCGAGGAACACGGCGAAGACCAGGCGGATGCCGATGACGACGAGGGCGATCTTCACGAACGCGCCGTACGCGCGCGCCCAGGGCGCGGAGGTGCGCCGCGCCGCGACCACGTACCCGGCGACCGCGACGAGCAGCCCGATGAGCAGCGGATTGGTGGTACGCGACGCGGCGGTGGCCAGCCCCAGCGCCCACAGCCACCAGGCACCCGGATGCAGGGCGTTGGACCGGTGCGCCTCGGGCGCGGCGAACCGGCGGCGTGGGGAGCCGGGGGTGCCGGGCGTGCTTGTCATCGGGGTGTCCGGTTCAGCCGCGGCGGCGGCGGGCCTGCCAGACGGCGGCGGCGCCGAGCACGGCCACGGCGGCGGCACCGGCGATCAGGCCGAGCGACGGGCCGCCGTCGCCCCCGCCGTCCGCCTCGCCCCGGTCACTCGCCGTTCCCGGCCGCTCCCGCTGTCCCGACACCGGCTCGCCGCAGCCGGTCCTCGGGTAGCCGGAGATGGCGCACAGGAGCGCGCTGCTGTCGTAGCGCAGCGGCTTGGCGACGGCGGCGAGCGCGTCCGCGGCGGAGCCGTCCTCGGCGACGCGGGCGCACGCGGTGCGCGGCTTGGGCGGCCGCTGCCCGCCCGGCGCGTCGGCGGGCACGCCGAAGTCGAGGACGACCGCGACCCGCTTGCGCCCGTCGTCGGCCCGGGTGTCCGCGCAGATGGCGTCGAAGTCGGCCTGCCCGCGCGGCTTCTTCGCGGACCCGGCGTCGGCGGACACGGCGAAGCGGAAGCCCACCACGTCCCGGTCGTCCGGCCGGGCGATGGAAGGACCCTGCGTGGCGTACACCCAGCCGTCGGAGCCGCGCTGCCAGAACGACCAGTAGCGGTACTCCGCCGCGCCGGCAGGCGTGGCGGAGAACAAGGAGATCGAGGAGATCAGCGCGAGGAGCGCGCCCAGGGCGGAGCCCAGGGCGGTGCGCGGGCGGGCCGGGCCGCCGGTCGCGCGGCGGGCCGGGCCCCGCCCGGCGGGTGCGGGGGCCGAGGCTGTCACAGCCCGGTCTTCTTGCGGCCGCTGAGCAGGAACCCGATGCCCGCGCCCGCGACCAGGCCCACGCCGACGATCCACCAGACGCTGACGCCGCCGTCGTCGGAGTCGGAGTCCGCCTTCGGCTTCTTCGTCCGCTCGTCGGACGCCTGCTGCTGCGGGGCCGGGCCGGTGGCGTTGAGCTGCTTGACCAGGTCGGCGCCGCCGAAGTCACGCGGGTCGAGGCCCGTGGCGTGGGCGGCGAGGACGAGCTGGGCGTAGGCGGCGGGGCCGCCGCGCTTCGCCCACGCGGCGGAGTGGCCCGCGAGCCACTCGGCGGACTTCTTCGCCTGCGCGCCCTGGCCGGCCGCGGCGAGCGCGACCACCGCGTCGGCGGTGTTGCCGACGTCCGGCTTGTCGGTGGAGCCCGGCAGCGAGGACTTCAGGTACCCGGACGCGCCGAGGGCGTCCAGGAGGTAGCCGGTGCCGTTGGCGGCGGCCTGCTTCGCCGAGTCGGCGGGCGCGCACCGCGGCGCCTTGGCGTCCTTCCCGGCCGGGGCCACGACCAGGCCCTTGCCGAGGGCGCCGAGGACACCGGCGGCGGTGGCGTCGGCGTTCGGGGCGGTCCGGCCCGACCGGGCGTCGGCGAGGCCGAAGGCGCCGCCGCCGGTGCCGCAGTCCATCGCGAGCTTCGTCAGCGCGTCGTACGGCGACCTGCCCTGCTGCGACGTCTGGCCCGCGGGCTTCTGCCCGGCCGCGGCGAGGGCGCCGATCACGATGCCGGTGGAGTTGGCGTCGCTCGGCAGGCCGGGGGTGTAGCCCCAGCCGCCGTCCTGGTTCTGCACGGACTTCAGCCAGGCCACGCCCTTGTCGACGGCCTTCTTCTGCCCGCCGAGCGCGGCGAGGGCCTGCACGGCCGCGGCCGTGGAGTTGCTGTCGACCTGGGTCTTGGAGTCGCAGGGCTCGCCCGCGTCGGCGCGGTACGCGGGGAAGCCGCCGCTCGCGCACTGCTGGCCGGTCAGCCAGTCCACGGCCTTCTCCGCGGGGCGCACCCCGGCGACGTCCTGGGCGAGGAGCGCGTACGACTGCCGGAACACGCCGTCGAACTTCGGGTCGGCCGTGCCGTACAGACCCGACGGCAGCGCCGCGGAGGGCGAGGGCGAGGCCTCGTCGGCGAGGGCGGCCGGGGCCGCGGCCGTGCCGAGGGCGACGGCGGCGGCCAGGGCTGCTGCGCTGCGGCGAACGTTCATGATGCGGCGGGTGCCTCTCCCTGCGGGGAGCCGGGCGGCACGGCACGGCTGGGGTACCGGGCGGCTCCGGCTCCGTGTGCCTCGACGGTGCCGGCCATCGGTACGGTCCCGATGACGCGAGCCGGTCACGCGCGGCACGAGGTGCTCCGGCTCGCCGGGCCCGGACGGGGCCGGGGCCCGGAGACGTCCGGGCGGCCGGTGCGGCTTCGCACTGGCGTTCCCTCGTGCGTACGTGATGACGACCCGCTTACTCTACCGGCCCGTAGGCCGCACCTCCCGGCCAGGCGGGGACGGCCTCCCCCTCCGGTCACGGGCCGGCCGGGAACGCGCGGCCCGCCTGCCACCGGCGCCCGCGGCCCGCCCGCCACCGGGGACGCGCGGCCCGTCCGGCCGTGGCACCCGGGCCCCGGGCCCCGGGCCCTCCCGCCGCGCGCCCCCGCCGGGCCCCGGGTCGCACCGGCCCCGCGTACGCCTCACACCGCGACGTACGCCACCGGCTCGCTCCCCGGCACCGCCTCCGCCCGCCCCAGCTTCACCAGCCTGCGCAGGTGCGCCTCCGCCTCGGAGACGGCGATGGTGCGGGAGCCCGCGGGGATGTCGGCCCAGGGGCGGTTCCACTCCATGCGCTCGGCGAGCTGCCAGGGCGTGCGGGGCTCGGCGAGGAGCGCGCGCAGGCCCGCGAGCCGGGCCTCGTGGTGCGCGAGCAGCTCCCGCACCCGGGCGGGCGCGTGGGCGAAGCCGTGCTGGTGGGCGGGGAGCACCTCGGCGGCGCCCAGGCGCCCGACCCGCTCCAGGGAGTCCAGGTAGTCCCCGAGGGGGTCGGTGACCGTGGTGTTGTCGGGATCCTCGTACAGGCCGATGTGCGGGGTGATGCCCGGCAGCAGGTGGTCGCCGCTGAACAGGCGGCCCCGGCCCGGCAGCCGCGCCGGGTGCGCCTCCTCCAGGTGCAGGCACACGTGGCCGGGCGTGTGCCCCGGCGTCCAGACCGCGCGCAGCCGGCGGCCGGGCAGGTCGAGCAGCTCGCCGGGCGGGAGCGGCCGGTCGGGCAGGGCCGGGGGGTGGGCGGCGAGCCGGGGGGTGCGGCCCGCGTCCCGGGCGGCGAGCAGCGGTGCCACGTGCGCCGCGGGCGCGCCCGCGGCGGTGAGCTTGTCCGCCATGTACCCGTACCACCGCTCCATCGGGTACTCCCGGGTGCGCCGCACCACGTGCGCGTCGGCCTCGTGCATGGCGAGCCACGCCCCGGACGCGGCCCGCACCCGCGCCGAGAGGCCGTGGTGGTCCGGGTGGTGGTGGGTGAGCAGCACGCCGTACACGTCGCCGACGTCCGCGCCGCACGCGGCGAGCCCGGCGACCAGGACGTCCCACGAGTCCGGGTCGTCCCAGCCGGTGTCGACCAGGACCGGGCCGCGGTCGGTGTCGAGCAGGTGCACCAGGGTGTGGCCGAGGGGGTTGTCGGGGATCGGCACGGCGACGCTCCACACCCCGCCGCCGTGGTCGGTCACGCCCGCGCCCGGTACCTGGGTCATCGCAGCCCCCGTCTCCGCGCCCGCCGCCCGCGGCCGCACGGCCGTTGCCCACTATAACTAGAACTGATATCAGTTCTGAGACAGCGTCAGAAACCTCAGGGAGCAGCCCCGCACGATTCGCGTACGACGACGCACGCAGGAGGCGGTCGGTCATGACGGAGCTCGTGGAACACAACAAGCTGTTCATCGGCGGGGAGTTGACCGATCCGCTCGGTCAGGACGTCATCGAGGTCGTCTCGCCGCACACCGGCGAGGTGTTCGCGCGGGTGCCGCACGCGTCGCGCGCCGACGTCGACCGGGCCGTGGCCCGCGCGCGCGAGGCCTTCGACGCGGGACCCTGGCCGCGGATGGGCCTGGACGAGCGGATCGACGTGGTCACGCGGATCAAGGACGGCTTCGCCGCGCGCCACGAGGAGATCGCCCGGATCATCAGCTCCGAGAACGGCACCCCGATCACCGCGTCCGTGATGATGCAGGCCCTGGCCGCGATGATGGTGTGGGACGCGGCGATCGGCACGGCGCGGGACTTCACCTACGAGGAGCCGCGCGCCGGCGTGCTCGGGCCGATCCTGGTGCGGCGCGAACCGGTGGGCGTCGTCGCCGCCGTCGTGCCGTGGAACGTGCCGCAGTTCACCGCCGCCGCCAAGCTCGCCCCGGCGCTGCTCGCGGGCTGTCCGGTGATCCTCAAGACCTCGCCGGAGACGCCGCTCGACGCGTACGTGCTCGCCGAACTCGCCGTCGAGGCGGGGCTGCCCGAGGGCGTGCTCTCCGTCGTCAGCGCCGATCGGGAGGTGAGCGAGTACCTGGTCGGGCACCCGGGCGTCGACAAGGTGTCGTTCACCGGGTCGGTGGCCGCGGGCAAGCGGGTCATGGAGGTCTGCGCCCGCCACCTCACGCGCGTCACCCTGGAGCTGGGCGGCAAGTCCGCCGCCGTGGTGCTGCCCGACGCCGACGCGGCGAGCGCGGTCGCGGGCATCGCGCCGTTCGCCTGGATGCTCAACGGCCAGGCCTGCGTGGCGCAGACCCGCGTTCTCGTGCCCCGCTCCCGCGCCGGTGAGTTCGCCGACGCCTTCGCCGCCGCCGCGTCCGCGCTGAAGGTCGGCGACCCGCTGGACCCGGCGACCGAGCTGGGGCCGCTGGTCGCCGAGCGGCAGCGGCGGCGCGCGCTCGACTACGTCCGCATCGGCCAGGAGGAGGGCGCCAAGGTCCTCGCGGGCGGCGGCCGCCCGGCCGGGTTCGACCGTGGCTGGTACGTCGAGCCGACGCTCCTCGGCGGCGTCGACAACTCCATGCGCGTCGCCCGCGAGGAGATCTTCGGCCCCGTCGTCTGCCTCATCGAGTACGGCGACGAGGACGAGGCCGTGCGCATCGCGGACGACTCCGACTACGGCCTCAGCGGCAGCGTCTGGACCGCCGACGTCGAGCGCGGCCTGGACGTGGCGCGCCGGGTGCGCACCGGCACGTACTCCGTGAACACCTTCGGCATCGACATGCGCGGCCCGTTCGGCGGCTACAAGGACTCCGGGCTCGGGCGGGAGTTCGGGCCCGAGGGGTACGGCGAGTACTTCGAGCACAAGATGATCCACCTGCCCGCCGGGTACGGGGCCGAGCCCGCGGCCGGGTCCCCGTCCGGCCCGGGGGAGGCCGGGGTCTGATGGGCGACCGCTGGCACGTCGAGGTCGACCGGTCCGTGTGCATCGGCTCCGGGATGTGCGTGGGCGCCGCGCCGGACGGCTTCGTCCTGGACTCCGCGCGCCAGTCGCATCCCAGGGAGCCGGAGACCGACGCCGCCGAGGCCGTCCTGGAGGCCGCCGAGAGCTGCCCGGTGGAGGCGATCACGATCACCCTGGCGGACAGCGGGGAGGTGGTGTTCCCGCCGGAGGACGAGGACTAGGGCGACCAGGGCCTGTCCGGCGGGCCGCCGTACGGGTTCCCCGGCGCGGAGGCGGGCGCCGCGGCGCGGGCTCCGGCGTACGGGGTCCCCGGCGCGCCCCCGGCGTACGGGCGCGGCTACTCCGCCTCCGCCGCCGTCAGGTCGATCAGGCGGCACACCATCTCGATGTCGATCTTCACCTGGGCGATGGAGGCCCGGCCGGAGAGCCAGGTGATCAGGGCGGAGTGCCAGGTGTGCTCGACGACCCGCACCGCGGAGAGCTGCGCCGGCGTCGGCCGGCCGTCGTCCAGGCCCATCGCGTCCAGGACGATGGCCGTGGTGAGCCGCGAGACCGTGTCCACCTCGGGGCTCACGGACCGGTCGGCGAAGGTCAGGGCGCGCACCATCGCGTCGGCGAGGTGCGGCTCGCGCTGGAGCGCGCGAAAGGCCCGCATCAGCGTCTCGGCCACCCGCTCGGCGGGCGTCGCACCGGCGGGCGGGTGCTTGCGCAGCGTGGCGTGCAGGTGCTGGAGCTGGTCCTGCATGGTCGCCACCAGCAGGTGCACCTTGGAGGGGAAGTAGCGGTACAGCGTGCCGAGCGCGACCCCGGCGGCCTCGGCGACCTCCCGCATCTGGACCGCGTCGAAGCCGCCGCGGCTGGCGAGCTGGGCGCTGGCGTGCAGGATGCGGCGGCGGCGCGCCTCCTGGCGCTCGGTGAGGGGCGGCGACGCCACCGCCCGCGCCCCTGCCGTCTTCGCGTGAGCTGTCATCGTCCCGTCGTCCCGTCAGTCCCGTTGCCCCGCCGTCGTTCCGCCGGTCCCGCCGGCCGCTGCCTGCTCCCGGCGGCCCGGGGCCGTCCCGGGGGCCCGCCCGGGGCCCGTGAAGGGCCGCAGCCGACCGCACAGCATGGCAGGGCGGTCGCCGTGGCGCGAATCACCTGGTCCGGTCCTTCCGGTGTGGCTACCTGCCGGTAGATTCGAGCTCGTCCGGCGATCAAGGGCGGTCATGCGGGGAACAAACTCTGAAACTTGTTCTACATTACCGTCCCGACGTAGTCTCGCCGGGAGCTGAGGGAAGAAGGGGGCCTACAGTGACGGCTGAGGCCAGTAAGGCGGGCCCCCCGCCGGGGTCGGCCCACGACGGCGACCGCGCGCTGCGCATCGCGCTCCTGACGTACAAAGGGAACCCGTTCTGCGGCGGACAGGGTGTGTACGTCCGCCACCTCTCGCGCGAACTGGCCCGCCTCGGCCACCGGGTCGAGGTCATCGGCGCCCAGCCCTACCCCGTGCTCGACGAGGGCGAGGGGCTCGACGGCCTCAGCCTGACCGAGCTGCCGAGCCTGGACCTCTACCGCCAGCCGGACCCCTTCCGCACGCCGAGGCGCGACGAGTACCGCGACTGGATCGACGCCCTCGAAGTGGCCACGATGTGGACCGGCGGCTTCCCCGAGCCGGTCACCTTCAGCCTGCGGGCCCGGCGCCACCTGCGCGCCCGGCGCGGCGCGTTCGACGTCATCCACGACAACCAGACGCTCGGCTACGGCCTCCTCGGCGACCTCGGCGCCCCGCTGGTGACGACCATCCACCACCCCATCACCGTCGACCGCCGCCTTGAGCTGGACGCGGCCGCCGACTGGAAGCGCCGCGCGTCCGTGCGCCGGTGGTACGCCTTCACGCGCATGCAGAAGCGCGTCGCGCGCCGCCTGCCGTCCGTCGTCACGGTCTCGGGCACCTCGCGCCAGGAGATCGTCGACCACCTCGGCGTCCGGCCGGAGCGGATCGACGTCGTCCACATCGGCGCCGACACCGACCTCTTCTCGCCCGACCCGGCCGTGCCGGAGGTGCCGGGCCGGATCGTGACGACGTCCAGCGCCGACGTCCCGCTCAAGGGCCTGATCCACCTCGTCGAGGCGCTCGCGAAGGTCAGGACCGAGCACCCGGCCGCGCACCTCGTCGTCGTCGGCAAGCGCGCCGAGGACGGTCCGGTCGCCGCGGCCATCGAACGCTACGGCCTCGACGGCGCGGTGGAGTTCGTCAAGGGCATCACCGACGAGGAACTCGTCGACCTGGTGCGCTCGGCCCAGGTGGCCTGCGTGCCCTCGCTGTACGAGGGCTTCTCGCTGCCGGCGGCCGAGGCGATGGCCACGGGGACGCCGCTGCTCGCCACGACCGGCGGGGCCATCCCGGAGGTCGCCGGGGCCGACGGGGAGACGTGCCTCGCGGTGCCGCCCGGCGACTCGGGGGCCCTGGCCGCCGGGCTCGGGCGCCTGCTCGGGGACGCCGGCCTCCGCGCCCGCCTCGGCAGGGCCGGACGCGCGCGGGTCCTCGCCCGGTTCACCTGGGCGCGGGCCGCGCAGGGCACCGTGGAGCGCTACCGGGAAGCCATGGCCCGCGCCGCGGCCCGGGACCCGCACCGCCCCGCGGCCTTCCGCGCCACCGCGCCGGGCCCCGCCCGGGCCACGGCCACCGAGGCGTCCGCCCCGGGCCGCGCCGCGCC